>NZ_JARGDP010000109.1 GCF_029210395.1 Petrocella sp. FN5
TTTAGTTTAATCTGTGTCCATCATGCATGTCATTAGATCAGTCAAGTTCGAGTGGTTTTGATGCAACTGGATGTCGCGTTCTGTCAGATGATATTGTTAATCAATTGACTTATAAGTTAATTAATTAACAGATAATGCAGGGTTATCCTCTAATAAGTATAGCATATGTCATACTTTTTGTATATATATCATATTTTTTAGTTATTATGCTGTATTTTCCGAAGTTATTAGGTAAGCTTGGTAATTGCTTCACTTCTCAAAAGAAAGAACTTATTATTCTGTCATAAAAATATCAAAAAAAGTAGCAACTCTAGGTTGATACCTAAGTTACTACTTGGTCTTACTCATCTTTATACTAATTGGTAAGTATTTTAAGTTCTTCATCAATATCTTCTAATTGATCTTTGATCAATGCAATATTTCTTTCATATTCCTTAATTTTTGCTAAACGCTCCAATTTAAGATCTTCAAGTTCTTTGGTGGATGGGTTTGACAAAAGCTTCAACTCTGTTTCAACTTTGTCTAGGTTTAACTGATACTTTTCCCATGCTTTTTCAAGACTTGAATCATAGTCGCCTACCTCCATGTACTTCTTAATACAGTTCATGTCATATACAATTCTACTTTTTTTCCTTAATAGTTCTAGTCTTTTTTCCATATTCTTCTCCTCTCAATCTTTACTTATTGGATATTGTTCTTATACAGCCATTATAGCATGACGCTATAAAATTGTACATAGTTTATACATACTTATGTACTTAAAAAATACACAATTCTACTCCTTATATCGATCCTGGATTTCGTAAATACGATCAATTCCTTTAAAAAAGGCCTCTACAACCTTTGGATCAAAATGTTTCCCAGATTCTTGTCGAATATAAATCAAGGCTTCTTCTGTTTTCCAAGCTTCTTTATATGGTCTTTTACTGGTTAGGGCATCAAAGACATCCGCTAATGCTGTTATTCTTGCAAATAAATTGGTCTCTATACCTACCAGTCCTCTAGGATATCCTTTTCCGTCCCATCTTTCGTGATGCTCTAAGGCAACAACTTTGGCTGTTCTAAGCAAGTCGGATTTATGATCACCAATAATGGTCGCACCGATTATAGTATGTTTCTTAACAATATCAAACTCTTCTTCTGTTAATTTTCCCGGCTTCTGAAGAATTGAATCCGGTACACCAAGTTTGCCGATGTCATGCATAGGAGATACATTTCGTAATAACTCTGCTTCACTTTCCGGAAATCCATAATGAAGCGCTATGGTTTTGCAAAATTCACTAACACGATAGATATGCATACCGGTTTCATTATCTCTAAACTCAGCTGCCATACCTAGCCTTCGTATAATCTCAATACGTGTTTCAGTTAGTTCCTTTGTTTTTTCTGCCACTTGGAATTCTAAGGCCTTGCTTTGACTATATAGACTCAAATGTGTCTTAACCCTAGATAATACAATGGATGCACTTATAGGCTTTGTAATATAATCGACGGCGCCAATTTCTAGACCTCTTGCTTCATTGAAGGCGTCTCCTTTAGCTGATACAAATATAATGGGAATGCCTTTGGTAACCGGATTACTTTTTAGTCTTTTACACACTTCATAACCGTCCATATGTGGCATGACGATGTCTAGTAAAATAATATCCGGAGATGTTTTTTCAGCAATTTTCAACGCCATTTCACCGCTTTTGGCCACCTTAATATGGTAGGTTTCATTTAGGACACCTTCAAGGATTTCAATACTATCCGGTGTGTCATCCACAATTAAGACCGTCTGCTTTTTATACATATGCATCACCCTAGCCTTTAAGTCTTGAATTTTTCTTTAATTATTGTACTTGCTTCTTCAAACTCATAACTGTTGATATGATCAGCCAAATCTTTAAAGTCCTGATTAGAAAAATGCTTTCTTAGGCTGTGCGTCATTTCCAAAAAGACCTTTTTGCCTCTTACATCATAAGCCTCTAACATTTCATTTAATAATGGTAATTTTTCATAGAAGGCATTTTCTTCCATCGTCTCTTCTAAAACACTATCCTTCTTTAACTCAAGAAGTACTTCTTGAATCTCATCACAGACCAAGTAAAGAAGCTCATCTAGTTCTTTAAGCTGATCATAATAGTCTTGTTTTTGGTATGCGTTATCTTTAATCATACGCTCCAGATGTTCAAAATGATGTTCCAATGTTGATGATCCAATGTGAGCCGAAAGTCCTTTTAGGGTATGAGCTATACGTATTTTTCCCTCGATATTTCCAATATTAACATTTTCAAGCTCTTTGCAGACATTTCTATAACCTAGAAACCTTTCCATAATGCTCATATAGAGCTGCATATTGCCTTTATAGTATTCTTGAATAATATTTCTATTTATATGACTCGTTTGAGGATATATAGGATCCTGCTTTACTGCCATATGCCATGATAGATTTTCAGGACTCACGATGCCTTTTGTCCATTTATTGATCATAGCATATAGTCTATCCGGTATAATTGGTTTGGTTAAGTAATCATCCATACCTTTTGCCAACACTTCAATCCTTGTATCAGACATGGCATCAGCTGTTAAAGCTATTATGGGTATTTTAATATGTTTTAATTGATTTTTGATTTTTTGAGTCGCTTTGTAACCGTCCAAAATAGGCATGTGTAAATCCATCAAAATTATGTCATAGGTCCCATCACTGTCATTTAGTTCTCTAAAAGCATCCAAGCCATTAGAAACCACTTTGATGGTACCACCTTCACTTACAACAAATTCGCTAACAATCTGCTGATTGACTTCATTATCCTCTGCCAATAGTATTCGTACCCCTTTAATATCCCAAGTTTCCTTTATACCGGAATAAGTCGTCATACTTTGTGTCAGCGACAACTCATTTTTACATAACAATGACAAAATGGTATCAAACAATATGGACTGATTAATCGGTTTCATTATAACTTCATCAAATCCTTCATGCATGGCCTGTGTTACTACTGTATCTCGTATATTTGCAGTCAACATAATGTATTTCGGTTCCTGCAAATTTGATTTAATGGCTTTAAGCTGTCTTAAAGTTATTATACCTTCATGGCCGGACATACTACAGCCAATTAAGACCATATCAAAATGTTGTTTATTTTTCACACATTTTAAAGCCATCTCCTTATCTGCATAAACCACATGCTCGAAACCAAAATTTCTCGTATACAACTCCAAAACATCTCTAACACTTCTATTTTCTTCTACAATCAATAAAGATATTTTTTTTAGATTGTCCGGAATCTCCTTTTTGTGATGAGCATTGGGGGCCACTGTAAAATTAGCGGTAAAAACAAAGTTACTTCCTTTACCAAATTCACTGCTAACGTATATGTTACCACCCATTAACTCGACAATTTGTTTGGAAATAATTAGGCCTAACCCAGTTCCACCATATTTTCTTGTGGTGGAAGTATCCCCTTGAGAAAAAGCTTGAAAAATACTGTTCTTTTGAACCTCGGTCATACCAATCCCCATGTCTCTGATTTCAAAAAGCAAAGTAATATCTTTTTCTGTTATTTTCTTCGTGGTCACATTCAAAAATATTTCGCCTTGATCTGTAAACTTAACTGCATTATCTGTGATGTTGAGTAATACTTGACCCAGTCTAAAGGGATCGCCACTCAAAGTATTGGGTATTAAAGGATCTTGCATGACAATCAATTCCAGACCCTTTTTATATGCTTTTACGCTTACCATGTCCATGAGATTGTTCATAACATCCTCTAGATTAAATACGGTTTCTTCCATTTGTAGCTTACCGGCATCAATTTTGGAAAAATCAAGAATATCATTAATGATGTGTAGTAGTCTATGAGCCGCATGATCAACCTTGTTTATGTAGTCTTCTTGTTTATGATTTAATGGTGTTTTCCGCAACAAGCTTGAAAAACCAATAATAGCATTCATAGGCGTACGTATCTCATGGCTCATATTTGCTAGAAAGGCGCTTTTAGTCTTTACAGAAGCTTCCGCTTGTTCCTTTAGAATCTTTAATTCATTGTTCCTCTTGTTAATGACTGCATTTGCATCGTCTATTTCATCTAATAACTTGGTCAACACGAGTTGATTTTTGTCTTTCATTTCTTGCAGATGGAGTCGGTTAACTTCAGATCGCTTTAACTTTTTTTCAATAATCCTGAACTTCTTTTCCATGATTCTGATTTCTTTTTCATATTCTTCTATGGAATGTTCATGTCCTTGATGTTCCATCTATTCTTCTCCTATTAGTAGCACGGCTATAGTACCATTGTGAAAATAGCTTTCTCTACCATTTTCCAGAGGACAAATCTCTCCATAAGTATAGAAACCACATATTGGGAAACTTTCCGGCATGTTTTTTTGTAAATAGTGATATTCCTTATCTACATTCAATCCCAAAATAGCTTTTCTAGCAGAACAGGTAAATACAAGCGCCGCTTCTGGTTTATTACCATTATAACTTTCAATAGCATCCTTAAGTGCTGTTTCAGAAGCAATGCTCATTTTTTCAATAGATCCGGAAACCAGTTGAACAACAACATCTTCCGGAACATCACCAAAAAAAGTTACACTTCTATTGTCTTCATTAAAAGTATAAGGACTTCTTATATAGTATTTTTCACTGTGTTCGTTTGGGAAAACTGCCAAAGGATACTCAGTTGGCACTCTTTTATAATTACCGCCGACATAGCGGTTGTAGAAATCTAGAATTGGTTCTTGGTCAACCTCATAGACTACATTACCGTCAACTTTTGTAATTCTTTTTTTATGTCCGATAGGGGTCCATCCACTGGCCAATCCCGAAGAAAAAATAATGTTTCCGGCAAAAAGAAGAACAAGTATGCTATCGGTTAATATCTCTCTTTTATAGAACTGATATGTTTTCTTCATAGACCACTGGTCCGCAGCCAATCCCCCAAAAATGGGAAATTCATGGCCTAATATACTTTTTAATGCATTAATCACCGATACGCCACCAACAGTCACACTTTCTGCAAGTGTTATACAAAAGCTTGGTGATTTTGACATTTTTACTTCTGCTTGATTAATTGCATTCATTGCCGTTTGATGCGCGTCTTGGGATAAATATTCACCCATGCCTGCTTGTATCTCAATGGTGTCCGAATAAAATAAAATTAAAGTAATGGAATCTTCTACACATCCTAAAATAGATGAAATCTCTCCATCTGTTGTACAACCAATCAACTCCAGCTTTGGAAATGTATCCATGATTGTGTCCAACACTTTTTGATGGTCCATGTGTATGGCATTATAGACAATACCAGCATGGGGGGTTAGTTCTCCCAACGCCTTTTGGCACTGTTCCAATACTTCCATTATACAATCTGCCGCTTCTACGTCTTCGCTGTGACCTACTACAACTTTAATCACCTAAACAACCTCCTGTCTCATCCATCCTACATATCAAAAAACAAGTGTTTTTATAGTATGTTCAAGACGTCTAACTTAGTTATGACCCCTTAATTATGGTATAGGCATAATATAAGCGGGACTTATAGAACATAAGTCTCATTTATATTGTATCATTTTCATATGTTTTTTTCTATCTTTTTAGTTATTATATA
>NZ_JARGDP010000011.1 GCF_029210395.1 Petrocella sp. FN5
TTATTTCATTAATAAATATTTCTTTATTAAATTCTGTATTCATACTTATATCCATAACCTCTTGTTTAGCTATAAAGTTACTGAAGATCAAAGCCATCGATCCACTAAAAAAAAGTATACCTACAAGATAAGTAATCACAATGTTTTTGCTTACAGTTAGTTCAAAAAGACATAATATTCCGATTAAAAGTGTAATTACAAGACATATAACGCTGAAATGAATAAAATATTTCACAAAAGAACTCATTATATATAATCTCCTATCTATGCTTTAAAAGCTTTTTCTAAAAATATTATTAACTATAAAGTATAAGATATACTCACACTGGCGTATATGCGCCTATTGCTGCACAGATTAATCCAAATGCAACTGAAATGGAATCCGAGATTCCAGTTCAGCCTTAATTTTTACTTATCATAGCATAACAATAATTTTTATGAAAGTAAAGCATTTTTTGTTATATTTTATATTTTATAATTTATTATTGCAACTTTTATACATATATGGGAATTACTGGAAATACAGTATAGTAAAGCTTAAGTTTTGAAATATCCGGTCCACTGAGTTATTTATGAAAAATAGATACTAAAAAAAGGGTCCAAACACACAATATCCTTTGGCACCCTCTTCAATTCCATTATTTACTATTATGGTTTACACGGTCAAATACTGGCAACACTAAAAAAATTTCTGATATAAAACCTCTAAAGTTACTATAACCACTGATACACCATTTATCAGTCCATGAATGGCCGTCGTCACCCAAAATGCAGATACCTTCTTATCTTCATATACTACAAAAGTATACGCTAGTAATATGCCCGTAATAAATGTAATAAACATATAATAGATACTATATGTATGAGATGCACCAAAAACTACTGCTGAAATAAACATCACTAAAACCATTCGATTCTTAAGGAAATTAATTTTTTTCAGTATTCTAATTATTATGTATTGAAATATAAACGTTTCAATAATCGGTACTATTATAACGACAAATAGGAATAATAAAACTATAGGAATTTCTTCGAGTTCAGGCCCACCCACATCTTTCTTCATCAATAGTTCTAACAAAATAAGCAGAATATTATCCACGATAAAAGAAATTAATGTCATTATTAGTATAAACTTAGCGGTTGGAAGGCTTCTTAAATATATGTCCAATTTATTGATATATTTCATTTGTTTGATCTCCTTATTCATTGACTTCTTACAACCTTGTAGGTCAGGCACCACTCATCAGTGCCTTTATATTATTTTGTCAAACTATCCCTTGTAATATCAGAAACCTTCTTGGTTCCTATACTTATCGCTAACTTTTTTGATTATTTATTGGATTGGTAAGCCATTGCGCATAGTTACTAATTCCAATCAATTGAATGTGGCTTTATTTATCTATTGCTTTTATATGAGATTAACACTTCTTAATGGCAATGCTGGTGCAGTGAAGTCATAATTTGATACTATTTTATGCTATAAATATTAATCAGAAAACCTACCACACCTAATGAAATTGCTAATACAATGCTTTTCATGGAAACAGTATTATACATCACCATTTCACCAATAATAATGAAAATTAGTATTATTAGACCATTAATAAATGCTTTTTTCACAACACAATCCCCCTCCTATCAACCCTAGAAAAAATGCTGATATAGTAACTCTATATCTGTTATGATCACTGATACGCCATTTCTTAATCCATGAATAGCCATCGTCACCCAAAATGCAGATGCCTTCTTGTCTTCATATATTACAAAAGCATATGCAAATAGGAAGCCAATAATAAATGCATAGATCATATAATAGATACTATATATATGTACTGCACCAAAAACTAAGGCTGAAATAAGTATGGTTAAAGAACTTCTACGCTTAAAGAAAATGCGGTTTTTCAATTGTCTAATTATCAATAATTGATATACTAACGTCTCCCAAATAGGTCCTATTACAACTACAATTAATATCATTAAAACTAAAGGAATATCTTCAAATTCTGGTCCACCCACGTGTGTATTCATAAAAAATCCAATTAAAACAACCGGGATAACTACTATATAAGAAATCAATGTCATCATAAGTATAAACTTAGCGGTTGGAAGGCTTCTTAGATAAATGTCCAATTTATTGATATATCTCATTTGCTTAATCTCCTATACAGTTGCGAGAAGTTATACATGTATTCTTCTTTAACTTGAATTATCTTTAGTGGCTCATCAATTTTCGAGCCTACTTTTTACCCATTTTTTATATTGGTTTTCATATTTTTACCTACTTTTCATATTATAACCATTACTTATATATAAGTAAAGCATATTTTGTTATATTTTGTATTATTCAATTTTATATTAAAACTATTTACATTAATGGGAAATATTGTAAATACATAAGTCAGGCTTAGTGTTCTCGTATATTCAGCTCCACAAAGCTATTAATAGGAAAACAGATAATAAAAAAGAAGGTACATACTTAAATATGTCTATACCTTCTTCTACTTTTTTATTCATTTATTTTGATATTTCATGGACATTGCAATCATAAAATACCTTTTCCCAATCACGAACCGGACTTTCTTGCAATATTGCCTCATCCAACAATGCTATAAACTCATCATATTTGATGACTGAAGCACCTAAGCGCTTAAGGTGATCTGTAGGCCAAAGACCACAATCACAGAACTTAAATCCAAGTTCTTTCATACGTAAACATAAAACAATAAATAGATATTTGGACCCGTTATTAATTGCTCCAAACTTAGATTCAATATGAAAGTATCCACCAATGTGAAAACCAAGAATGCCACCGACAAGTTCATCATCTAGCCACAATTCTATTGAATGAGAATACCCTGCTTGATGTAAATCGCATAAGGATTGGATTCTATCATCTGTTAACCATAAAAACCCTTCATGGGAACCTCTACATCCATAAATGACATCTAGAAATGCCTTGTCCACTGTAATCGTAAACATATCTTTCTTAAGCAAAGATTTTATCGGTCTTTCTATATGAATAGAATCTAAAAAAATGACACATCTTTGATCTGCAACCCACCATAAGTAGGGTTCACCGTTTGTAGAAAAAGGTAGTATCCCTTGTTTGGTAGCTTCAACTATTCTCTCAACAGATAAATCTCCACCATAGGCCAGTAAGTAGGCGATTGGTCCGAATCTGATTTTTTTATTTCCTTTTTGGATAGATGGAAATTCAATGTCTTTATTAAGTTTTGCCACTCTTCCTTTGTACTTATATAATTCCGGAAAATGCTTACACATGACTTTGTTGGATTTTTCACGAATCTTGCCTAGTTTTTTACATATTGGATCCGGAAGTACATATTTAACCCCTGCTACAATCCTGTTGTTTTTTACTGTATTCATAACTTTTGCCTCCCCCGATAAATTATCTATGTTTGTGTCTTTCATAAAATTATAACATAGTCTTTTTATGTTTTCTACTAAGTCCTTTGTCATATTTTCTAAAGGATTATCAAATGGTGAACTGTCCCACTGGTTACTATATGGTTCCTTGAAATAATGATGATAAAAAGAGGGTACAAACATCAATATGTCTGTACCCTCTTCTACTTGATTATTTACTTTTGTTGCTAAGAAGTGAACCGGAAGAACTGTCCCTCTGGTTAGGTAGTAATTCCATTTCTATTTCCTCCTATATCTACGTTTAATTTATTTATTATAATCCTAATCCAGATATCTTTTCTCCCATAAAAAGATTTACTACTTATTTTACTTTGGGAATAGTATAAGTATTATACTGTATTAGGATTCATAACCTCTTTATTTTTACTGCTTTTCTTCTTCTACAAAAAATTGTCTATTTATTTGTTTATCATAGCATAGCAATGTTGCCTCAGAAAGTAAAGTGTTTTTTGTTTTATTTTGTATTTTGCATTTTATTATTGTAACTATTTACATAAATGGGAGTTATTGTAAATACATATGATAAGGTTAGTGTTTTGATATGTTCTGTCTATGATATTTCTTGTAGAAAAACGGATACTTAAAAAGAGGGTACAAACATCAATATGTCTGTACCCTCTTCTACTTGATTATTTACTTTTGTTGCTAAGAAGCGAACCGGAAGAACTGTCCCTCTGGTTACCTCTGGTTAGTCGTTTCTTGCCATTCTTAGATATGAGTCATATCTTTCTTTAGCGTCTTTCTCAGCTTTTACAAACAATCTTTCTGCTTGATCTGGGAAAGTTTTTTGTAAGGATGTATAACGTACTTCTCCGAGTAAGAACTCTTGGAAGTCTGTTGAAGGCTCTTTTGAATCCAATGTGAATGGGTTCTTTCCTTCTTTTACAAGCTCAGGATTATATCTCCATAAGTGCCAGTAACCTGCATCCACTGCTTCTTGCTCTCTAAGTTGTGTTTTACCCATGCCGTTTTTGATGCCATGAGCGATACAAGGTGAGTATGCAATGATCAGTGATGGTCCATCATAAGCTTCTGCTTCTGTTAAGGCTTTCATGAATTGGTTCTTATTAGATCCCATAGCTACTTGTGCAACATATACGTAACCGTAAGTTGCTGATATCATACCTAGGTCTTTTTTCTTAACTTCTTTACCACTTGCTGCGAATTTGGCAACCGCTGCTGTTGGTGTTGATTTGGACGCTTGTCCACCTGTGTTTGAGTAAACTTCTGTATCAAATACAAGTACGTTTACGTTCTCACCAGATGCAAGTACATGGTCAAGTCCGCCGTAACCGATGTCATAAGCCCATCCGTCACCACCAACGATCCACATGGATTTTTTCGCCAAGTAGTCTTTTTTGGATAATACGTCTGCAACGATTTTCTTAGTTGCTGCGTCTTCAGATGTAATGGTTGCAAGCGCATCTTTAACTGCTTTTGCTGCTTCTTTTGAAGCTTTTGCATCTTCTTTTGCTTCAATCCATGTTTGGAATGCTGCTTTAGCTTCTGCAGGTACATCTGATCCAATTAATGTGTTTAAGTTCATTTCTAAAGAGTTTCTGATTTGCTTGATACCCATGGTCATACCATAACCATACTCAGCGTTGTCCTCAAATAAGGAGTTCGCCCATGCAGGTCCGTTGCCTTCTGCATTTTGTGTGAATACGGTTGCTGGTGCTGAACCACCCCAGATTGAAGAACATCCGGTAGCATTAGCAATAATCATTCTTTCGCCATAAAGTTGTGTGATTACTTTTAGGTATGGTGTTTCACCACATCCTGCACAAGCGCCTGAGAATTCAAACAATGGTTGTGCAAATTGGCTACCTTTTAATGTGCTCACATCCATAAGGTCTGACTTGTAAGTTACTTCATTGTGTGCATAATCCCAGTTGGCTACTTCTGCCATTTGCTCTTCAAGAGGCTTCATGATTAATGATTTTTCTTTGGATGGGCAGATATCCGCACAGTTACCACAACCTGTACAGTCAAGTGGGCTTATTTGAATCTTGTACTCAAGACCTTCAAATTGCTTTCCAACAGCTTTCTTAGTTGTAAAGCCTTCTGGTGCATTTGCTACTTCGTTCTCGTCTAATAAGAATGGACGAATAACTGAGTGAGGACATACGAAAGAGCATTGATTACATTGGATACAGTTGTCTACTTGCCACTCAGGCACGTTCACTGCGATACCACGTTTTTCATATGCTGAGATACCCATTGGGAAGGTACCGTCTTCTCTGCCTTCAAAAGCACTTACTGGTAATGAATCACCGTTTTGAGCGTTCATAACAAAGGCTACATTCTTGATGAAGTCCGGAACTGTTGTTTCTTCCTCAGCTACATCTTTAGCATCAGCCCATGCAGCTGGTACATCAATCTTAACAAGGGCATTAATACCTTTGTCAATTGCAGCGTTATTCATGCTAACGATCTTCTCACCTTTTGAACCGTATGATTTGACAACGGCTTCTTTAAGGTATTCAACAGCTTTTTCTATTGGAAGTACATCTGCTAACTTGAAGAAAGCGGCTTGCATGATCATGTTGATTCTGTTGCCTAGACCGATTTCTTCTGCAAGATCAGTCGCGTTTACTGTATAGAATTCAGCGTTTTTATTTGCAATATCTCTTTTTAGAGATGCTGGTAAATGTGTATCTAATTCTTCAGTTGTCCAATGTGTGTTAAGTACGAATCTTCCGCCCTTTTTAAGGCCTTTGAGTAAGTCGTATTTGTCCACATAGGATTGATTATGACAAGCGATATAGTCTGCTTCATTGATTAAGTAGGTTGAACGGATCTTCTCTTTACCGAATCTTAAGTGAGAAACTGTAATACCACCTGATTTTTTGGAGTCATAGGAGAAGTAACCTTGAGCGTACATATCCGTTTTGTCACCAATGATCTTGATGGCTGACTTGTTAGCACCAACTGTACCGTCTGAACCAAGTCCCCAGAACTTACAACGAATTGCAGATTCGTTTTCTGTAACGATATCTTCACCGATTGGTAAGGATAATCCGGTTACATCATCAACGATACCGATGGTGAATCCGTTTCTTGGTTGATCTAATTCAAGGTTGTCATATACAGCTTTTAATACTGTAGGTGTTACGTCTTTTGATCCAAGACCATAACGACCACCCACGATAACAGGTCTGTTTTCTACGTCATAGAATAATGTTCTGATTTCTTCATATAGTGCTTCGCCAAGTGAACCTGGCTCTTTGGATCTATCTAGTACTGCAATCTTCTTGACGCTTGTTGGGAATACGTCGAAGAAGTATTTTGCTGAAAATGGTCTGTATAAGTGAATCTTTAAAAGACCTACTTTTTTGCCTTCAGCGTTTAAGTAATCTACGAGTTCTTCAAGTGCTTCTGTTACAGATCCCATTGCAATAACAATGTTCTCTGCGTCTGGAGCGCCATAGTAGTTAAAAGGCTTGTATTCTCTACCAACAATCGCAGAAATCTTAGCCATATAATCATTTACCACATCCGGAACCGCTGTATAGAAGTTGTTGGATGCTTCTTTGGCTTGGAAGAAGATATCAGGGTTCTGTGCTGTACCTCTTGTAACTGGGTGCTCAGGGTTAAGAGCTCTATTTCTAAAGGCATCAACTGCATCCATATCAACCAAATCACTGAATACACTGTAATCAATAGTTTCGATTTTTTGTACTTCATGAGATGTTCTGAAACCATCAAAGAAATGTACAAATGGTACTCTTGACTTAATCGCTGCTAAATGTGCTATACCGCCTAAGTCCATAACTTCTTGAACGGAGCCGGATGCCAACATTGCAAAACCGGTTTGTCTAGCTGCCATAATATCTGAATGGTCTCCATAAATTGAAAGCGCGTGAGCAGCTACAGCACGAGCACTTACATGGAATACAGCCGGTAAAAGTTCACCTGCCATCTTGTACATATTCGGAATCATAAGCAATAAACCTTGTGATGCTGTATAGGTCGTTGTTAATGCTCCTGCTTGAAGTGAACCATGTACGGCACCTGATGCGCCACCTTCTGATTGTAACTCTGTTACAGAAACGCTTTGACCAAAAATGTTTTTCTTTCCACTTGCTGCCCATTCGTCAGTATATTCTGCCATGTTTGACGATGGGGTAATTGGATAGATTGCTGCTACATCTGTAAATGCATATGCAACATATGCTGCAGCCATGTTTCCATCCATTGACTTAAATACTTTGTTAGCCATGTTTTGATTACCTCCATATATTTTTTAAAGATTGATGGTTAGCCTTTTCATAGTGTTTACACCAACCATCAAAACCACAAGACAACACGAATCAGTATTATTTGACGAACAAATAACAATGTTTCTATGCCTTATTGTTTAATAATTAGTATAAGCAATATAATCCACGCTACTTTATATTATATCATACATAAAAACACCATACACTAATGAATTAGTCATGTATTTTATTAGTACAATTAATATGCCTTGACTTTCTTTGATGCTTTGAGTTAGTTATTTTTGTAACATACATTGTATACAATGTACTTTGATATTATAACACATCCCTTGTAAAAAAAACATCCTTAATCTTACACAATCGAATAATTTTAATGTTTTTATTTTATACAAATTAATTCTACAATTAAGGTTTAGAATAAGCTTAATTGATTGGATTCTTGCATGCCTTCTAGAATACCATTGTCTTTCATAATCTCAATAACCGTCTTGCTAATCTTGGTTCTGATTCTTAGGTCTTCTATGGAAATAAAAGGTCCTTTCTCCCGCTCAAGTACAATGTTCTCTGCGGCCTTCTCCCCCAGCCCTTGAAGGGCACTTAGGGCCGGCATGATCTTTCCGTCTATGATCTGAAACTTCTTAGCATCCACTTTGTATAGATTCATAGGCAGAAACTCAATGCCTCTGGCGTACATTTCCTGAACGATTTTCATATCTTTTATTGTATCTTTTTCTTTTTTGGTAAATTTTTGTATGCCACCTTCATCCGGATCCATCTCTCGGCTTTTTGCCCGTGATTCTTTGGCTTTTAACAGTTGCATATGTTGTTCTAGATGATGCTTGCCATGACACATGGTGCCATAATCAAAATCCGTTGCTCTGATACTAAAATACGTAGCGTAATAAGCTTCCTTATAATAGACTTTATAATAGGCGATACGGTAAGCCATCATGACATAGGCTACGGCATGGGCTTTGGGGAACATGTACCGAATTTGCTTACAAGACCAGATGTACCATTCCGGGACATCTGCCGCTTTCATAGCTGTTTCCATATCCGGTACTAGGCCTTTGCCTTTTCTAACGTCTTCCATTATCTTAAAAGAGAGGCCTTTGTCCACACCCATATGAATCAGATAGGTCATAATGTCATCGCGCGTAGATATGATTTCTTTAATATTGGCTTTTTTATCTCTTATCAGTTCTTGAGCGTTGTTAAGCCATACGTTCTCACCATGAGAGAGTCCGGATATTCTGCACAAATCCGAAAAGCTTTTTGGCTTTGTGTCTTGGAGCATCTGAATAACAAAATCAGTTCCAAACTCCGGTATGCCAAGGCAACCCAGATTGGTTCCGCCGATCTGATCTGCTGTAATCCCAAGTGCATCTAAACCTTGAAAAAGTGACATGACTTTGGGTTCATCTAGTGGTATCTTTGTGGCATCAATACCGGTCAGATCTTCCAACATACGGATCATAGTAGGGTCATCATGACCGAGGATGTCCAGCTTCAATAGATTATGATCAATGGAATGATAATCAAAGTGGGTGGTGATGATGGAGGTCTTCTGATCATTGGCCGGACGTTGTACAGGGGTAAACTTATATATGGACTGATCTTTGGGTACAACAATAATACCGCCGGGATGTTGTCCCGTGGTTCTTCTTACGCCGGTACAACCTTGTACCAGTCGATTGATTTCTGCTGTTCTGGCTGTTTGATGGTGCTCGTCAAAGTATTTCTTCACAAAGCCAAATGCTGTTTTTTCTGCTAATGTACCAATGGTACCTGCTCTAAACACATGGCCGACACCAAAGAGCTCCTCTGTATATTGATGGGCTATGGCTTGATATTCTCCTGAGAAATTAAGGTCTATATCTGGTTCTTTGTCGCCATAGAAACCTAAGAAAGTCTCAAATGGTATGTCATGTCCTTCTTTTATTAATAGGGTATCACACTTAGGACAGTTGGCGTCCGGCAAGTCACAGCCAGAGTTACCGGAATGATCCTTGATGATGTCTGACTCAAAATCAGTATAATGGCAATTCGGGCATATGTAGTGCGCCGGTAGCGGGTTTACTTCTGTAATACCGGCCATGGTCGCTGCAAAGGAGGATCCGACCGACCCTCTTGAACCAACCAGATAGCCATCTTCCATGGATTTCCATACCAGTTTTTGAGCGATGATATACATCACGGCAAAACCATTGGTAATAATGGAGTTAAGCTCCCTGTCCAGTCTTTCTTTGACCTGTGTTGGTAATTCTTTTCCATAAATGGATATGGCTTTTTCATAACATATGTTGGTCAGTGTCTCATCTGAGCCTTCTATGACCGGTGGGTATTTTTCCGGTGGTACGGGGTCAATCTTTTCTATACTGTCCATGATTTTGTTGGTATTGGTTACCACCACTTCAAAGGCTTTTTCTTGACCCAAATATGAAAATTCTTCTAGCATCTCTTCTGTGGTTCTAAAATAAAGAGGCGCTTGCTGGTCTGCATCTCCAAATCCTTTGCCCGCCATTAGAATTCGTCTATAGACTTCATCTTCCGGATCAATAAAATGAACATCACAAGTTGCGACCACCATTTTCTGATGTTCTTCACCCAGTGCAACGATTTTCTTATTAATCTCTTTTAAGGCATCCCAGTCATCTACGGCTTCGTTTCGAATTAAAAATTCATTGTTAGCTAGGGGCTGAATCTCATAATAATCATAAAAATCGCAAAGTCGGTCTATTTCTTCTTTGGGCTTATCTTCAAGCACCGCTTTGTATAGTTCACCGGCTTCACAGGCTGTACCGATTAAAAGACCTTCCCTTAATGTGTTAAAGATACTTTTAGGTATTTTGGGCTGTCTGTAAAAATAATCCAGATGCGCTTTTGAGACCAACTCATATAGATTTCTAAGGCCTACTAAGTTTTTTGCTAATATGATGGCATGGGCCGCACGGAGTCTTTTTACATCTCTGATGGATTGGTTGGCGTAGGTTAAGATACCTTCTATGGTGTGGATATTGATTTGATTCATGTGTTCAAACATCTTGAGCAATATATGAGCGGTTGCTTCTGCATCGTCTACAGCACGGTGAGCATTTATGAGTGGCACATTATAATGCTTGGCAATGGTTTGTAGCTTGTGGTTATGCAAATCCGGCAAAAATATTCTAGCCAGTTCTAAGGTGTCAAGGGTGGTGTTTTTCACTTCAATGCCCAATTTCTTAGCAAAACACTCAATAAAACCAAGATCGAAATCCGCATTATGGGCAACTAAAATGCTGTCTCCACAAAATGTCAGGAAGTTCCTTAGTTCTTCTTCTATGGTAGGGGCATCTTTGACCATGGTTATATCAATGCCTGTTAACTGTTGTACCTTAATGGGTATGCTTCGCTCCGGATTAATAAAGGTGCCATATCGCTCTACGATCTTGCCTTCTTTGATCTTGACGGCTCCAATCTCAGTTATCTTGTCTTTACCGGCATAAAAGCCTGTTGTTTCAATATCAAAAACCACGTATTCACTGTTTAGGTTTTGACCCCTTGGATGCCTTATGATGTCTTTTAGATCATCCACCAAGTAGGCTTCTACACCATAGAGTATCTTGAAATCATCTGAGGGATTAATGGCGTGAAAAGCTTCGGGAAAAGCCTGTACCACCCCGTGATCTGTTATAGCCATGGCTTTGTGTCCCCATTCCTTGGCTCTTTTAATTAGTGCTTTGGCACTGGTCATTCCGTCCATATCACTCATCTGTGTATGGACATGTAATTCCACTCTTTTTTCCTGGGCATGGTCCATCTTCTTAAGTCTAAAGTCTTCTATTTTTTCCATGGTACTGATCATTATGCCCAGTTCATTAGAAAAGGAGTCAAAGGCGACGCGACCTTCCAGTCGCACAAACATATTCTTAGTCAACATAGAGGCAATTCGATCATCAAATTCTTCTTTTTTCAAAAAGGCTTTACAGGTGATAGAATTAGTAAAGTCGGTGACGTCCATAATCAGCAATACTTTGCCTGATTTTGTTATTCTTATCTCTTGACTTAAGACAAAACCTTCAATGATGATACTATCATAGTCACCATTTAAGTCTTTGATTTTTGTAATAATACCGCTGATGCCTTTTCTTCCGATTACCAGATTGTCTGGCAATGGTTTGCCTTTTCCTTTTGGTATATCCGGTGCTTTGACTTCTTTTACGCCTGATTGAGACGGGTTGCTACCGGATATCATCATGTCTTTGATGAGTTTTTTCTCTTCTCTTTTTCGGTTCTCTACAAATTCTTCAAATACACTATGGTGTTTTTCTTTTCTTATAAAGGCCACTTTAAGATCTACATCGAATTTCATCTTAAATGTCAATTGGATAAACTGATCAATGGTGTATTGTTTCATATAATCATAGTCAAATTCTTCCAATGCATAGGTCAGTTGTTCCGCTTCCCACTGTGGTTCTAATAAACCTAGCTTGGCCGCCACAAAAGGGCTTTCTTCTTTGATGAGATACATAAGACTTGGTTGGTAATAAGCATAGAGCTCTTTTATATCTAAGCCATGGTTGGTCGCGTAACGTTCTTCTATACGCACAAATAGGCCTTCTTCATCTAAGAATTCCACAATCTTGTCTCTTAATAATTGGATAATCTGAGGATGAATGACCTGCTTAAGCAACATCTGTATATAAAGTTTATTCTGGTCTTTATTAAAATATACGTTTTCTACAAGGGCATCATCAAAAACCCGGTTCAACTGACCGGTTAAGGGGATACCTCGAAATACTTCGTCTAATTTTTTACTCACGGATTTATCACCTTACTTGTCGTCATTATTTCTGTCATCAAGGCTTCTACCAGTTCTTCTTCTTTAACTTTTTTGATGATGACACCTTTTTTGAAGATAATGCCAAGACCTTTGCCGCCGGCTAAACCAATGTCTGCTTCTCTGGCTTCGCCTGGACCATTGACGATACAACCCATGACAGCGACCTTGATGTTCAGGTCTAAGTCTGCACATCTTTTTTCTACTTCATTGGCGATACCAATCAGATCAATGTCTGTTCGTCCGCACGTCGGACAGGATATAATCTCTATGCCATGGTTCTCATAGCCTAAGGCCTTCAGTATTTGTTTTCCGACTTTTATTTCTTCTATTGGCTTATCCGTTAGAGAGACCCGTATGGTATCTCCAAAGCCTTCTGCCAACATGGCGCCCAGTCCTACGGCCGACTTAATGGTGCCTGCCCAAGCTGTTCCGGATTCTGTGATACCAAGATGAAGAGGGTAATCGATTTCTTTTGTTATCTGTCTATAAGCTTCTATGGATTTGATGACATCTGAAGATTTGATGGATACGACCAATTGATTATAGCCTAGTGCTTCTATGGCTCTACATTGATTAAGGGCACTCTCTACTAAGGCTTCTGCCGTAGGGTGTCCATATTTAGCCAGAATCTCCTTCTCCAAGGAACCACTGTTAACACCTACACGTATGGGTATATTTCTTGCCTTGCAAGCATCTACCACTTTTTTGAGACGATCACTTGAACCAATATTACCTGGGTTGATTCGAATCTTGTCGGCACCGTTTTCAATGGAGGCCAATGCCAGTCTATAGTCAAAATGTATGTCTGCCACAAGTGGGATATGAATCTGTTTCTTGATTGCTTTTATGGCCAGTGCTGCTTCCATGGTGGGCACGGCCACGCGAATGATATCACATCCGCCTTGCTCCAATTCAAGAATCTGACCTACCGTGGCTTCTATGTTTTCTGTTTTGGTGTTGGTCATGGATTGTATGGCAATCTTATGACCCCCACCTATTGTGACGTTGCCTATTTGAATGGTTCTTGTCTGTGTTCTGTTCATACGCACTCCTATATGTTATTGTCTTTGGGACTTCTTATTCGACTTTATTTGTCCTATTGTACAATCTTTATTGTAAAGGTATGAAGGGTATTAATCAATGGTGAATTCGCATAAAAAATATTTTATACCCGTCATTAAGACTTTACCCATATATTAAAATAAAGCTGTCTCAGGATACAATCTGAGTCAGCTTTATTTTAATTTTGCTAGGTTCTAATATTTTTGTATGTATGACTAAAGGAACTTCATGGTCAATGTTGTTTTACATTTTAACCTTTATCTTTATTTTAATAATCCTTTGAGCAATTCCAAATGTCCTTCTTCTTCTTTGATGATGATCTCAAGTGTTTCTTTTGTTTTTTCTTTGGAATATTCATATATATCTTTGTAATACTGAAGGGTTAATGTTTCTGTTGTGATGCCTTCTAGTATGGCTTCTCTATTGGTTTCAATGTCTTTGATTTCTCTAGAAAATCCAGCACTTTGAGCAAATGCTTCAAAAAAACTGGTTACAGACTCATCAAACATATAATCAAAGGCGCCTGCTTCTTTGCTGGTCTCATCTAATAGGTTTTGAAAAAATGCTTTGTGGCGGCGCTCATCGTCAGCCAGTCTTAAGAATAATGACCTAATCTCGCCTTCGGACTTTTTCGCATAGTCTTCATAAAACTTAATACCCATATCTTCCATACCGATTGCAAATTTAATGACTTCTAGATTTGAAAATGATGGTTTCATCTTAATCCCTCTTTTCCATAATAAATATTAGTTAATAAATATTCGTTGAAGTTGTTATGTATTTAACACACTTGTTACTTTATCATAAAACAGGCCCATCGTCAATATGATGGCGTCTCTATTCAAGGTAATAAAATAATTTCGCGGCTTACAATAGTCCTTATTTTGCCAGTTCAAAGATAGCCAAAATATCTGACTTGGTAAGCTGGACAAAAGAACCCATGGTGGTGGTGCCGTTATTGGTTGCTTTATTGGCCATTTCTTCAAATCGTAAGTCATCTATTTTGACTTGTGATAATCTTGTTGGCATGCCTATTAGATTATAGAAGTTTTCCATTGCCTCAATACCATTCATAGCTGTTTCTTCTAAATTCATGGTATTGATCTCAATGTCAAACACCCGGTTAGCAAATTGGGCAAATCTTGGTATATCCGTTTTATAGACATGCTTCATCCATGCCGGGAAAATAATACTTAGGCCTGCACCATGGGCAATATCGTAAATACCGCTGAGTTCGTGTTCAATCCCATGAGATGACCAATCCCCTTGTCGTCCTGTACCAACTAAGTCATTATGGGCTAATGTGCCGGCCCACATAATCTCTGCTCTGGCATCATAGTCGTCCGGAACTTGATTTAGAATCTGAGCCTGTTTGATGACACTTTTCATTATGGCTTCAGCCAATCGGTCTGTTAAATCCACTTTAATAACTCTGGTGAAATACCGTTCCATAACATGGGCTAACATATCAGAAATACCACATGCTGTTTGATATGCCGGCAAAGTAAAGGTTAGTTCAGGATTAAGAAGGGCAAAGACCGGTCTTAGATTCAAGCTTCCAATGTCTCTTTTCCATAAACCGTCTTCATTGGTAACCACTGACCCACCACTGGATTCACTACCGGCAGCCGGGATGGTTAATACAACACCGATTGGTAGACAGACATCAAAAGTGTCTTTTCTCATATACAGGTCCCAAACGTCCCCTTGGTAGTAGAAGCCGGCTGCAATGCCTTTGGCAGAGTCAATAACACTTCCCCCACCGACCGCCAAGATAAAGTCAACTTGTTCCTCACGACATAATTTTATGCCTTCTCGTACCAGACTCACTCTTGGGTTGGCAACAACGCCACCCAGTTCCACATACTCTACTTTTGCTTCTTGTAGACTGTCGATTACACGGTCATACAGACCACTTTTTTTGATGCTGCCACCACCATAGTGAAGCAATACTTTTTTTGCATTGGCACTTACCAGTTCACCCACTTGTTCTTCTACTTTTTTGCCAAATATAATTTTTGTTTTATTATCAAATTCAAAATTCAACATAATTTATTTCCTACCTTCTTTACTTGGATTTCACTTTTTACGAAAAAGCGGCTTTGACAATATCATTGAATAAAATGAGTACCATCAAAATCATGAGCAATACATAACCTACAAAGTGAATAAAGCCTTCTTTGTTTGGGTCGACGGGTTTACCGCGTAAAGCTTCTATCGCAATGAAAACGATTCGGCCACCATCAAGCGCCGGAATAGGTAATAAGTTCATAACCCCTAGGTTTGCACTAAGGAGCACAATATAAAAAGCTACAGTGGCTATGACTGATTTTATGCCATATTGGATACTTTCTTGATAGCCGCTACTGATTTCGCCAACAATTCCTACAGGACCTGCAATATCATTGCCGGATATACCACCGGTAATCAATTGACCTAATGAATAGATGACGATCTTTATCCAAAATACGATTTCTATAGCTGCATTTTTTAGGATTTCTATAGGGTTTTTGATGTCAATGAAGGTGAAGTTGACGCCTAAACGATAAATGCCGTCTTCTCCAACATTGGGTTCAATTATGTAGCTTATTTTTTCGCTGTCACGTTTGACGGTTAATTCCATCTGACTTGGTTTTTCTGTGTTTAAGTATATTCTTAGTTCTTTGGATGTTAAGACGGTTCTGTCATTATAACCGACAATTCGATCCCCTACTTGTACGCCGGACTCATATGCCGGATAGCCTTCTACAACTTCACTGATGGTAGATGTCGTACCGCCAACCAAACTGATGTAAACAATAGCAAAGAAAAAAGCCAATAAAAAGTTAAATAAGGGGCCTGCAAAAATAACTTGAAACCTAGCCCATGTTGACTTACTTGAATACGCTCTGGGGTCATTTTCAACTTCTTGATCTTCACCAAGCATTCTGCAAAAACCACCAAATGGGATAGCTCTTATGGAATACAGGGTATCTCCTACTTTTTTGCCTACGATCTTCGGACCCATGCCGATGGCAAATTCTTCTACCAATATACCTGCTTTTCTAGCAAATAAAAAATGTCCTAATTCATGGATTAATATAATAAGTCCAAATATTAATATGGATACTAAAATGCTCATTTTCATCACCTATTTCTGACAATATTCCTTGTCCAGCTCTCTATTTCTATAACGTCGGTTTCATCTTTACATATTGTCACATTATGTTTTGTCATAGCTTGATCTATGATTGTGACAATATCCTTGTATTTTATTTCTTGTTTCAAAAACATGTCTACTGCTGATTCATTGGCCGCATTGTAAACGATTGGCATGGAACCGCCTTCTCTTAATGCGTCAAAGGCCAAAGCCAATCCTCTAAAGACTTGTAAATCCGGTTCTTCAAAGGTTAAAGTCCCTATGTCTCCCAGCTTTAATCTTGGATATGGGTTAATGACCCGCTCCGGATATGCCAATGCATATTGTATGGGCAGCTTCATGTCCGGCAGTCCCATTTGAGCGATGATGGACCCGTCTATAAATTCTACCATGGAATGTACAATGCTTTGAGGATGAACAACCACCTGAATCTGTTCTCTTCTTAAATCAAACAACCATTTGGCTTCTATTACTTCAAGTCCTTTATTTACTAATGTAGATGAATCTATGGTTATCTTAGCACCCATAGACCAGTTGGGATGTTTTAATGCCTGCTCCAAAGTGACTTCTTCTAAGCGCTTTTTGGTATACCCACGAAAAGGTCCACCTGATGCTGTTAGGATAATGGACTCAACCGCTGACGTCTGTTCACCGTTTAAGCACTGAAAGATAGCTGAATGTTCGCTGTCTACTGGCAATAGTCTTACATTATGTTTCTTTACCAGGTCCATGATGATCGCACCGGCTGTTACCAAGGTTTCTTTGTTAGCCAGTGCAATGTCTTTGCCAGACTTAATGGCTGCAATGGTTGGTCTTAGTCCTATCATACCTACAATGGCTGTTACAACCAGATCAATCTCGCTTAGTGTTGATACCGTTATTAGTCCATCCATACCCCATAAAACTTCCGTCTTATGACCCATCTTCTTCTGTAGGGTCATGGCCTTTTTTTCATCCATAACCACAACGCATTTGGGGTTAAACTCATGAATCTGTTGTTCGAGTAACTCTATGTTCTGATTGGCCGTTAAGGCGACTATTTCAATGTTTTTTTGCTCTCTTATGACTTCCAGTGTCTGTTTTCCAATGGATCCTGTTGATCCTAGTATGGTTATTTTACGCATATGTACCCTCTTTTTAATCTTAGTATAGCATAGTTACGATGATATAGACATATGGTGCTGTTAGAAGTATACTGTCCAAACGGTCTAGTATGCCACCATGTCCCGGTATGATTTTTCCGAAGTCTTTTATTTGTGTTTGTCGCTTCATGGCTGATCCGACTAAGTCGCCTATCTGAGATACCACCGATCCGAATATACCGATGACAAAAAACATTGGCAATGTTACCCAGGTATCTACCAGTCCATACTGTAACATCAATATACCAAAGATTGTACATAAAATCCCTGCACCTAAAACGCCACCTAAGGCTCCTTCTATGGTTTTTTTGGGACTTAACTTTGGTACCAGTTTGTTTTTGCCAAAATTAACCCCAACAAAGTATGCCGCACTGTCACTACCAAAAGCTATTATAAATATAAGCCATACGGACCATATGCCTTCCGGTGTAGTCTCTCTTACTAATGCAATATGTAGCAGTAGATAGAGTATATAGACCATACCAAAAGTTAAAAAACCTAATTGATCTAAGGATATCTTAGGGTATTTGAAGACGTAGATACCTAGTGACAGGGCTATGAACATCAAAACTGATAGATTCATATAGGTGTAATCTCCTGTCCAAAAGAAACTGTAGGTAATGATGACCAACAAAAAGGCCATACCTCTTAGCAATCGATCTTCTAGCTTTACGGCTGCAAAAAATTCATAGAGGCCGATAATGGTTACACCGCAAAGAACTATGATTAATGGTAGTCTACCATACCATAATAAAAAAATGATTAACGGCAATAATAAGACCGCAGTTATTATTCTAGCTTTCATCTTTTAGGCCTCCAAATCTTCTGCTCACTTTGTTATAGGCGATTATCGCCTCCATCAAATCTTCACTGGTGAAATCCGGCCAATGTTTTTTTACAAAGAAAAATTCACTATAAGCCAATTGCCAAATTAAGAAGTTGCTGGATCTTAACTCACCACTGGTTCTTATCATAAGTTCTGGGTCTGGAATGTCTTTGGTATCTAAGAACTCTGCAAATAGACTTTCATCCAGTTCAATCTTAGGGTTATTTTCTTTTTCTATTTCATAAGCTTTAATCGCTCTTATAATCTCATCTCTACCACCATAATTAATGGCAATCTGCAAGGTCAATCCTGTATGGTCCTTTGAAGCGGCTTCTAAGCTTTCTATGGCTTCCCGTATGTCCGGTTCCAAATCCGACCTTCTTCCTATTACAATGACCCGCATATTGTCTTTTTGGGCATTCTTGATACTGTCTTTTAGATACTGACGCAATAGCCCCATCAAAAAGGAAACTTCTGAAGTTGGTCGCTTCCAGTTTTCTGTTGAAAAAGCATATACAGTAAGGTACTTAATGCCCATGTCACTGGCTGCTCGTGCAATGACCTTCAGGTTATCACTCCCGCTTTTGTGTCCATAGGTTCTATTCTTTCCTTGATTCTTCGCCCATCTGCCGTTACCATCCATAATAATTGCAACGTGCTTTGGTATGTTTAATTGGTTTGTTGTTGTCATATCGGCCATCGCCACCTCAATATTAGATATTTTGGTTAAAGTGTCAATCTACTAAAACGCCCCTCCAAGGAGGGGCACTCTCTGAATCTATTGGTTTTATTTATACAGTCATGATTTCTTTTGTCTTGTTTTCAACATGGTTATCGATGTCTAGAATAAATCGATCTGTCAGTTTTTGAGTCTGATCTTCCAAATCTTTCAAGTCATCTTCTGTGATTTCACGGGCTTTTTCAGCTTTTTTAAAATGGTCTATAGCATCACGTCGTATATTTCTTATGGCTATTTTTGACTCTTCGCCTTTTTTCTTAATATCTTTTGTAAGTTCCATACGTCGTTCTTCTGTTAACTCTGGGAAAATTAAGCGAATAATCTTACCATCACTGTTTGGTGTTATGCCGATGTCGGAGGCATGTAAAGCTCTCTCTATATCTTTTACAATCTTAACATCCCAAGGTTGGATCATTAGCACACGCGCTTCCGGTACTGTTATATTACCGACTTGGTTAAGAGGGGTCGCTTGTCCATAATAATCAACAGTCACTTTGTCAAGAACATGAGGATTGGCTCTTCCTGCTCGAATACTAATAAACTCACCTTCAAGTACATGAACTGTTTTTTCCATTTTTTCCTCATACTTTTTTAACTCATCATACATACTAGATCCTCCTATACCGTTACAACGGTTCCATTTATTTTGTCACTGACGGCATTGACAATACTGTCCTCATCATTCAAGTAGAACACGGACATAGGCATCTTATGCTCTAAACACATAATTGCTGCCGTATGGTCCATAACCTTGAGGTTTTTATTAATCACTTCTGATAAACTGATTGTGTCAAACTTAACAGCTTCTTCATTGGCTTTTGGATCTGAGTCATAGACACCATCGATGTTTTTTGCAAGGAGTATAATCTCAGCTTCAATCTCAATTGCTCTAAGTGCTGCACCGGTATCGGTTGAAAAATAGGGATGGCCTGTACCACCTGCAAAAAAAACAACACATCCTTTTTTCAAATGCTTGAGTGCAGAATCCTTGGAGAAGCGTTCTGTCATCATACCTACCTCAAATGGGGTTTGTACAACGGTATCTATACCAATGGTTCTAAACATAGCTGATGTATATAGAGCATTCATTATGGTCGCCATCATGCCAATCTCATCCGCTTTGGTTCGATCCATGAAGTTACAGCTTCTGCCACGCCAGAAATTACCACCACCAATTACCACACCGATTTCTACACCTTTTTCAATCAGTTTTTTTACCTGGCTTGCTACAATCATCACGTTGGTTTCATCAAATCCTACGGATTTGTCACCTGCCAGTGCTTCACCACTAAGTTTTAACAACACTCTTTTATAATTGGACATTTCAACACCTCTAATAATTAATTTAACATATGTTTGGATTATTTACCAGTCTAAAAAAAAGAAGCACAACCGTGCTTCTTCATTATATCTCTTAGCCTTGCATTTGTCTTGCAACTTCTTCAGCAAAGTTCTCTGATTTCTTCTCAATGCCTTCGCCTGTTTCAAAACGTGTAAATGCCTTGACTTTGATGTTTGCACCTTGCTCTTTAGCTACTTGCTCAACATACTTGGCTACTGTAAGGTCACCGTCTTTTACATAGGCTTGATCTAATAAACAGATTTCTTTAAGTTGCTTATTCAAACGACCTATAATCATTTTATCAATGATGCTGTCCGGTTTGTCAGGGTTTTCATTTTTTGCTTGCTCTTTTAATATTGCACGCTCTTTTTCAACGTAGGCTTCTGATACTTCTGAACGATCAACATGAAGTGGGCTTACCGCTGCAATTTGCATAGCAAGGTTACGTCCGCATTCAACAACGGCATCGTTTACAACATCCGACTCTAATTCTACAAGTACACCTATTTTACCACCCATATGGATATATGAAGCAACAACACCATTTTCAACTACTACTTTTTTGAAGCGTCTGATTTTTAAGTTCTCACCAATAACAGATATCTTACCGGTTAATACATCATTCACTGTAGAACCTGCTTCAAAAAGACTTTCTTCAGCCAAAAAAGCGTCAATATCTTCTGACGAAGTCTTAGCTGCTTGCTTAGCCACTTCTTGTACATAATTCTTGAATATGTCATTCTTTGCAACAAAGTCTGTCTCTGAATTAACTTCAACTATAGATGCTGTATTCCCATCAACAAATGTATCTACTAGTCCTTCGGCTGCAATTCTTCCTGCTTTTTTTGCTGCCTTTGCAAGACCTTTTTCTCTTAGTACTTCTACTGCTTTTTCCATGTCGCCGCCTGCTTCGGTCAATGCGTTTTTACAATCCATCATGCCTGCGCCGGTGCTCTCTCTTAATTCTTTTACCATTGCTGCTGTTATTGCCATGATCTTACCTCCATAATGTTATCTTATTTTTTTACTTAACGGAAAAAATGCTTCAACCATTAGGGGTTGAAGCATCAATGGTTTTATTCAGCTGCTACTTCTTCTGCTGGATGGTTTTGTAATCCTTGATTCGCTTCAATAACCGCATCTGCCATTTTTCCTGTTAATAGTTTTACTGCTCTGATGGCATCATCGTTACCTGGTATAACATAATCGATTTCGTCCGGATCACAGTTTGTATCTACGATGGATACAAGAGGAATATTTAAAATATGTGCTTCTTGTATTGCAATTCTTTCTTTTCTTGGGTCTACGATAAAAATAATATCAGGAATCTTCTTCATTTCCTTGATACCACCAAGGTTTCTCTCAAGTTTTTCCATTTCATGTTTCATACCGATGACTTCTTTTTTCGTGTATAAATCAAATGAACCATCTTCTTGCATTCTTTCAAGCTCTTTCAATCGTCTTACACGGCCTTGAATGGTCTTGAAGTTTGTTAACATACCACCCAACCATCTTTGATTGATGTAGAACATGCCACAACGCTCTGCTTCTGCTTTGATGGATTCTTGTGCTTGCTTTTTGGTTCCGACAAACAATACTGTACCGCCGTCTGCTACAACATCTTTGATTGCGTAGTATGCTTTGTCTACAAGTCCTGTTGTCTTCTGTAAGTCAATGATGTATATCCCATTTCTTTCAGTGTAGATATACTCTTTCATTTTTGGATTCCATCTTCTTGTTTGATGTCCGAAGTGAACCCCTGCTTCTAATAATTGTTTCATTGAAATAACGCCCATTTTAGTACCTCCGTTTTGGTTGATTTCTTCCGCATCCTTCATCTTTTTCACAGACCACCCTTTGGTGGCACCTTGTCAAAAATCCAAATGCGTGCTATTTTCACGTCTGCTATTGTATCATATCAAGGTCACATTAGCAAGCATTATTATAAAGGAAGCATCTTCTATTATTCCGAAGGTGCTTCCTTATATTCCATACCATAGCTTTTCGCCATTTTTATAATATAATCCTTTGTTAATAGGTCAACATCTTTGATTTCTGTTATATAGATCATGCCTAAGTCTCTGGCCATTTCTACGATTTCTTCATTGGTATGTGTCTGTTTTGTCTGAGTCGTTTGTAGATGAACAATGAGACCGTAAAAAATCATGGACATGATAATCAATGTTGTCCCAACACCTTTTAAGAAGCCTTTTATTTCAATTTTTTCCATAGGAGCCTCATTCAAATAAGTTGATGACCAACTGTACTTCACCTTGACCAATGTTTAAGACTTTGGCTATTTCAGACGCCGGATAGCCTTGACGTTTTAGTTCCAAAATCTTCATATTGGTATTGATGGTGGCTGTATTTATTGTTTTTAGTTCTGTTTTTAGTTCTGTTTTTAGTTCTTCATTTACTTCTGTCGATACCTGAAGGCTATTTTTTGTCGCCTCTTCTTCGTAACGGGTCGTCTGAATCTGACGCACCTTCTTCTCTTTTTCTGATATCATTTGATAAAGGAATAGAAGTTCTTTATGCTTCTTTTCCATTTCTTTTTGAACATAATCATGGTATTCGTTCATTTCCACTATTTTTTCATTGATGATGCTGATCTGTTTCCGAAAGCTTTCATCATCAAGGGCTACTTCATCTTGATTCATTGTTTTTTTAGTCCCATCATATAGGAAACTTAAAACGATAAACAATATACCTATTGCTATAAAACCTATTGTTAATCCATCATATATTGTCACATCATGCTCCTAAATTCTTATATCTATTTTATGGTCTGATTTTGGTGGTTGTACGGGTTCCTGGATGCCCTTTTCGCCTGTCTTTTTTCGATTGTTTTGATAGTCATTACGCCCTTTTTTACGAGCATCCGCATCGGTGCCTGCTTTTGCATCTTTTTGTGATGCATTAACTGTTTGGCCTTCTTTGTGCCGACCTCTATCCGCAGCTAAAGAACCCTGATCTTGTAACAATCCTGATTTTTGTTGGTCTAAATGACTAATTCTAGATACTTCTGACATCTTTGGTATGGCAACTTGTAAATCGATTGGTCTAATAGGCATAAGCACACCTCCTTAATCCAGATCCGTCTGGTTCGATGCAAATGTCATGCATAAACGCCTATAATGATGATACTTTTATATCGGCACCTTTTTTCGTAATAATAACACCTTTGATTTCATCCCTGATATGCGTGCTAATATTGCCGATGGAAATCTTCACGCCGGTATAGAGTTCATGGCTTACTTTTACTACGCCGGCATTTTTATTCTCAACTTCTGTTTGCATGGTTTCAAATTTCTTTTTGCCTTGATTGAGCTTGTTGGTTAGGAAAATCTTATTGCGTACGGCTGACATATACATTTCCTGTTTGTCATCATCTAGTTTTCCAGCTATTTCTTTTCTCTTGTTAAGCAGTTGAATGACTTGTTCTAACTTTGAGAGTTCACTTTCCATTTTTGGTATTTCCCGTTTTAGTTCTCCATATTCCGACAGCATAATTGGATCGATACCAACTTCCACGTTGGTTACAGTACCCATATGAGAACCTAAAATTCTTGTGGTCACACCTTGTCCTGCACGTACTGTACCACCTGAAATCATACCTTTTTTACCTTCTACGGTTATGGTGCCCTTGCAGGTCACCATGCTATGTAAAATGGCTTCACTATGAACATCGCCTCCGGCAGTTACATTGGCATTTTCAATATATTTGGCTTTTATGTTATTGGCTGCCTGTATATTGCTTTTTCCCATGCCTTGTATGCCCTTATGAAGTATGATGCTACCACCCGAGATGATCTCCGCACCTTCTACGACACCTAATACCTCAATGTCACCTCTGGCTTTTACCTTGAAACCGGTAATGACATTACCATGTACGATGACAGTGCCGTCAAAATCAATATCACCTGTAGAGTTACCAACATTATTAGGCACGTCATAGGCATCATTGACCACAACCTTATCTTCTATGATCTTAACTAAGCCATCACATGCAGCCGTGATTTCAGTCTTGTCTTCATTAAGACTAATGTTCTTACCGTATTTTAGTTTAACCACCTTGGCTTTTTTGGGTGTTAGTAAATTGCCATGAAGGTCAATACCGTCTATACCTTGCGTACCCGGAATCAACCTGGATAAAAGTTGGCCTTCCTTTACATGGGCTATGACATTTAACTTATGATAATTGACATTCCCGTCCTCATCCATTGTGGGGCGTACATCATTTTCAGTCTTGAAATAATGCTCAATAACTGCTTCTGTTTCATGGGTTGGTGGTGTACCTTTTGCAATTAAATAGGCATTGTTTAACTCTCTTTCTGCTACTAGTGCTTCTAAAAGCTCCATGTCAACACCATGCTTAACCCCTCTAGAGCCAAGGTCTTTGATAATTTCTTCCTTGTTAAAAGGTCTACTTGACTTATAGAAGGTTATGTAAGCCGACATCTTATTCTCTGAAATCTCGATTCTGAAATAATCATCGTCTTCATTCGAATCTTCAATGGGTTCAGCTATTTTCATCTCTATACTCTCAAATCCCTCCATCTTTAAAAGTTCTTCTAAAGATGCAAGGTCATACGTTTCTATATTCATATTTTTTAATTCATTCGTTATTTCTTGAATTTCTACGTTCTTTCCGCCTTTTTTTGCTTCTAAAACTTCTAAATATATACCATCACTACCTGTTTTAATCTCAAAATAGCCGTCGTTAATATTCGCTCCCATAAACACCATCCTTTATAGTGATGATAGCAATTCAATATTATTCCCCAATAATTGCTTCATTTTTCCAAGTGCTTTTGTATGCAATTGACTGATTCGTGATTCTGATACTTCCATGATTTGACTGATTTCTTTTAGTGTTAATTCTTCATAATAGTATAAGGTAATCACCTTACATTCTTTTTCAGATAGATTCTGTATGGCTTCTACCAGCATTTTTTTTAACTCTTTTTTCTCTAAGTTGGCCTCCGGAAGCATGAATCTTGATTTGTTGAGAGGCTCAACATTACTTTCTCCTCCCTTTTCAACATAGTCTTCCAAAGAAGTGAGCTTTAATGCCTTGGTTTGATCTTGCCATTTTAAATATTCATCGACTGAGATATTCATCTCCTCCGCCATATCCAAATCGGATACCGGTCGATTAAGTTCTGACTCTAACTTCTGATAGGTGCGTTCGATGTCCTTCTGTTTTTTTCTAACAGATCTGGGAATCCAGTCCATTTTTCTTATGTTATCCAGAATGGCGCCCCTTATTCGAAGGGATGCATAGGTCTCAAACTTAATGCCTTTATCATAATCGAATTTGTCAATGGCATCAATTAATCCAAAAACCCCATAGCCTACCAAGTCATCAAATTCGACGTTGTTCCCTAAGTACATACTTAATCTTCCGGCTACATACTTGACCACTTGGGAGTATTCTATGATGAGCTGCTCTTTTATTTTTTTGTCTTTGGTGCGACTGTATATCTCCCATAGCTTATCTGTGCTTTGCTTTTCCATTTTGTGCCTCCATATAATTGGTTAAGTTGCCAAAAGCATACTGATATACTTAATGTAACTTAATTTTGACACTTTAACCATAGTTAGGATTCATCATCTATGTCTTTAGACGCTTCTTTTCCTTCTTCAAGGCTTTTGACTTCCTTGTCTAATAATTGTTTTTCCTTTTCTCTGGCCGTTTGATCTGCTTTTTCTGCTATCTTATTTAGCATCGTTTGTATCACCGTACCCAAGATAAAAAAGATAATCATAACAATCATCAACGTATACACAAGATGATTCAAGGCGTATTTGGAAATCATGCTTATAACTGTAACAATAATGCCAGCTATTAGCATTATAATAATGTTCAGATTCTTAAATGGCATAATGACCTCACTAAATTGTTTTTGGCGGTTTACCAATTGTTTTGATAAGCAGTTCTCCTGTTTCTGAATAGAACTCTATGGTTCTACCATAGTTTTCACCTATATCTTCTGCTAATAGCCTAATTCTTAATGCCTCGAGCTTCTTTTTAGAAGCAATTGCGTTTCTCTCTCCGATTCTCATTAAGTCATTGGTGCTACCAAAGGAAAACATTTGAGCACCTCCGGCTATCTTGGATACAAGTCTATTTCTTTTGGCACCTAAAACTTCCATATCTTTGATGAGCTGATCAATCGCTGTGTCTGCAAATTTTGCTACGTTGCTGTTGTTTCTTATTTGCGTGCTATCTGGTAGCATAACATGGGCTAAACCACTGACTTTTGTAATTGGATCATATAATATGATACCGACACAAGAACCCAAACCAAGCGTTGTCAGGACATCTGGCGATTTACATATGTTTAAATCTGCCATCCCCACTTTAATCATATTTGCAGCCATTAAATATCAATCCCCAAACTTCTTAATATTATGCCATATGAAGGCATGTCCGGTATTAGAATGAAATATCCAAAAACATTTTCACGGTCACCACCGAAATCTGTTTGAATCAGGAGCGCTTTGTCACCTACTTTTCCAAACTCGATTGCAGGTACACTGAGTATGGCTCCAGCCATATCGATAGCCATATATGGTACAGTTGCAAGGATTTTCAGGTTGGTCAATGAGGATAATGATGATAAGTAAGCACCCGAAATAATATTACCGATTTCTTTTAATGCTGACAAATCCATTTCATCAAAATCATCAAAGTTGTCAATACTCTTACCCATAAGCATATTAATCAATATATGGGCTGCAGACTGTTCAAGAACAAACATAATCATGCCACTAATATCACCTTCAAGACCCAGCAATATACCAACGATTGGATTTTCTGCGCCACCTAATACTTCTGATAATTCCTTAAACTCCAATACCTTAACAACCGGTATGCCCATATCAATACGTCTGTTAATCAGTTGTGATAAAGCTGTTGTCGCATTACCGGCGCCGATATTACCAATTTCTTTTAAAATATCTAAATGAACACTATCAATATTATCAAAATTTTCCATCATCACATAATCCTCTCTACACTTTTAAAGGGTCATTAACCTTGATGAGCTCTTCAATGTTTAATAGTGTTACAAGTGATTCACCGATTTTTCCTACACCAAAAACATAGGCGTCTTTTTCTTCATGTGATTCTCTGCTGATGTTATCGATGTCGGCTTCGGATAGTTGGATGACTTCTTTGACCTCATCTACGATTAGGCCAATCTCATTACCTTCTAATTTGACAAATATGATACGCGTACTGTCTGTCTGAATGTCTTCTTCCATGTCAAATTTTAGTCTTATGCTCATGACCGGTATGATATCACCGCGTAGATTAACGACACCTTTAATATAATAAGGTGCTTTGGGTACACGGGTAATGTTAATCATCCTAACGATGTTCTGAACATATTGAATATTAATGCCATATTGCTCGACACCTAATTTTACCACGATAAATTGAGATAATTCTATTTTTTGTGCATTTTCATTGTTTTCCATCTAAAAACCCTCCATTATACCAGTGAATTAACGTCAAGTATCAGAGCTACTTCACCGTCACCTAGTATGGTTGCACCGGCTATCATCTTCAAGTTCGTTAAGTATTTTCCAAGTGTCTTGATTACGATCTCTTGTTGTCCGATAAGTGAATCTACGACAAAACCAGCCAACTTGTCACCTTTGTTTACTATAACCACTGTTATGGATGTCTTGTTCTCATCTGCTACCTGTAAATCCAATTTGTCATGTAATCTGATGATTGGAATGACGCGTCCTCTAAGGTTAATGACTTCTGATCCCTGAATATACTTAATATCTGAGATTTTGACATCTTCAATGTTTTGAATGGAGTTAAGTGGTATTGCATACTTCTCTTCATTCAACTGTACCATTAAAGCTTGTATGATTGCTAGGGTTAATGGCAATCTAATGATGAAAGTACTGCCTTTACCCAGTGTTGTCTTAACCTCGATATCACCACCAAGGGCTTCTATCTTAGTCTTTACGACATCCAGACCGACACCACGACCGGATACATCAGAAATCTTATCAGCCGTTGAAAAACTTGGTCTAAATAAGAGTTCAATAATCTCTTGATCGTTCATGGTACTGGCTTGATCATAGCTGATTGCACCACTGTTGATGGCTTTGTTTTTAACTTTGGTCACATCTATGCCTGCGCCATCTTCACCAACCTCAATAACAACATTATTGCCATCTTGATAAGCTTTAAGATATACGTTGCCTGTTGCATCTTTTCCGCTTCTTACACGTGTATCCGGTGTTTCAAGACCATGATCTCCTGCATTACGGATAAGGTGCACTAATGGATCCCCTATTTCGTCAATAACAGTTCTATCAAGTTCTGTTTCTTCACCTGACATATGCAAGACCATTTGCTTATTGAGCTTTCTTGATAGATCCCTTATGAGTCTTGGGAATCTGTTAAATACTCTTTCAATCGGTACCATTCTAACTTTCATGACGGCATCATGCAAATTAGTTGTAATTCTTTCTAAGTATTCTATTTGTTCAGAGAAATTGGTGTTCGTATTCTCAACGGTTAACAAACCATTCTTAATGATGATAAGTTCACTCACTAAATTCATTAAGGTATCTAGTCTTTCAATATCAACCCTAACGGTTCTATTGGTTACCGGTTTATTTGTTGACTTAGAATCCGAATCTTTTGTTCGTCCTTTTTGCTCTTCTTCATCTTCATCTCTTTGGTCATCTTCATCACTTATAGGTGCTGTTATGGCTGTTTCTAGATCAACTTCATCAATGAGCACTTTTTCCACTTCAGCTATATTGCCTAGTTCTTTTAAAAACTTGTCTTCCCCTTCTGAGGATACGACCACTACTGAAAAATCATATTCAAATTTTTCATCTTCAATATCTTGAACGGCTGGACTGGATTTTATGATGGATCCTAACTTTTCAAGTGTCCTAAATATAATAAAAGCTCTTGCTGATTTGAGCACACAGCCTTCTGATAGATAAATGGTTACACCAAAGCTTTTTAGGTTTTCTTTTTTTGCCTGAACAACAGCATGTCGTTCAAAATCTGTAAATACAAGTGTTTGATGCTTACGTTCGTTAACAGCTTCACCTGTTATTACATCTTGACTCAAGACAGCTTCAGCTTCTACCGCTACTTCTGCTGGTTTTTTTTCTCCATTTAGAGCCGCATTCAAGGCTTCAATTATAGCTTTATACTCATTCTCACCTTCATTACCGGTTTGAACTATGGATTCTACATATTGCTCCAAAGCATCTAGACATTTGAACATTGTATCTAATAAAACGGGGTCTATTGACATATTCCCCAATCTAATTTCTGATAGTACGTTCTCCATGTCATGGGTTAATTGATTCATTCTCTTAAAGCCCATCGTTGCCGCCATACCTTTTAAAGTATGAGCTGATCTAAATACTTCGTTGATTAAATCCTTATCATTTGGCTTATTTTCAAGGGCTAATAAGCATGTGTTTAGGCTTTGTAAATGTTCTTTTGACTCATCAATGAAAATCTCCAGATATTGACTTACGTCCATTAAAGCACCCCCAATTTCTTGGTAATCGTTTCTGATATTTTATTTAGTGACACAATCTCGTTTGCAAGGCCTGCTTCCACCACGGATTTCGGCATGCCGTATACCACACATGATGCTTCATCTTGAGCAACAATATGAATGTTTCTTTTTCCACTTAGTTCTTTTAGTCCTAACATACCATCTGCTCCCATACCTGTCATGATTACACCAATATACTGCCTTTGTTGTAGATTGGCTATGGAGCGCATCATAACATTAACCGCTGGCTTGTGGCCACCAACCGGTGCTTCATTGGATAACTCTATATATAATGAGCCATCGTTTTTCTCACACACATTCAAATGACGATCGCCAGGTGCTATATAAGCCCAACCGTTTTTAATAACATCACCATGCTCAGCTTCTTTTACACGGATACTGCTTAGTTGATCCAGTCTATTGGCCAAAGATTTTGTAAACCCAGGTGGCATATGTTGTACAACGACAATGCCAGCGTCAATATTAGCTGGTAAATAAGGCAGTACATATTGTAGTGCTCTTGGCCCACCTGTTGATGTCCCAATGGCAACAAGCTTATTGCTTAAGCCCTGTTTTATTGGTGTTTTGGATTTTTTCTGGCTTGGTTGAAGGGTAGCGGTTACAGGAGGCTTCATTTCTACAACTGCACGTTTTCCAACATTAGCTGCTAAAAAGAGCTTCTCTAATAACTCTTCTTTAATCTCTTCTGAATTAACCTTGAAAATGTTACTTGGCTTGCCTAAAAAATCAACGGCCCCAAGTTCTAATGCTTCTATCGTCTCTTTGGCACCTTCTTTAGTAAGGGTGCTCATCATAACAACCGGTGTTGGCATTGTTGACTGAAGCTTTTTCAACATGGTTAGTCCATCCATGATTGGCATTTGAACGTCTAATGATATGACATCAGGTTTTAGTGCTTTTACCTGTTCAAGACCTTCTTTGCCGTTTGATGCTGTTCCGACAACTTCAAATCTATTGTCTGAACTGATTATATCACTTATTACCCTTCTCATGAATGCAGAGTCATCAATTATGAGAACTTTTTTTGTTTTTTCCATCCTAATCACAATCCTTTTTTGTTTTTTCTACGGCGTCTTTCCTCTTCAAAGATAAATTTAATGATTATTTCTCTTTCTTCTATAGTAATTTCATCAAAGACAACACGATTTTCATAGATGTTATCTTGTGCTTTCAAATTGGATGAGTCAACAATCACACCCGAAAGATAAAGATGGCATTCTTCCTCGTCATAGTTTAATTGCAAATGATTGATGACGCCTTTTTTGTCTAGTAATTTTTTCTGAGAAGTAAAGCGAATACCACCACCGCTTATATCAAGTATAATACCTTCCTCCCAATTTCCGTTTGTATCATCTTTATAGTGAAACGTCAGCATACAATCCAAGCGATAATATTGCCGACGCTGATATTTTTGAAGAGCACTTTGAACCTCTAGTTTAATGAGGTATAGATTATCATCTCTTATGCGTTCTGTTACTGCCACTTCACATCTATATAAGCCTTTGCTTGTATAAACACACATACCATAGTTTTGATTAAGCTCTAAAGTGATGATTCTTCCACTTTCCATCGGTGCGAGTATGATGATTTCTCCTGTTTCTGTGACTTCCTGTATCTTGCTTAAATACTTCTCTTGCTTTTCTCCCATAAGTTGTTGAACCTCAAGTTCAATCTTATCTCCTACCTCAATACCTTTATACATAGCCACCATCCTTATGTGAATTTTTTTAATCTTAATATATTAGTAAACAGGTTGCCTAAACCCCGCTCTTGTTCCGGCTGCGCTGTTCCATTAATCATCCTGTCTGCCAATTCTTCAAAGCCTTTTGTTATAATGGCTTTTGGGAATAGGATTGAAACTGGTTTTTGTTCGACGACTGCTTTGACCAAGTGTTTGTCATTTGGCAAATACCCTATATTCGTCAACTCTAGGTCCAGATACTTATTGGTAACCTTATTCAACTTGTTAAAAATCTCTTTGCCTTCTGCTGTGGTGTCTGTTCTGTTCACCAATAGATTGATTAATTTCTGGTCAACATTGTCATGACGCCGTTTAATGGCTTTTAAAACCGCATAGGCATCCGTAATGGATGTCGGCTCAGGTGTTGTTACTAACAGCACTTCACTAGAAGCCGCTACAAAGTCCAGAACTGAGTCGGATATGCCTGCACCTGTATCAATAATTATTATATCAGCTAAGCGGTCTAATTCATATAGTTTTTCAATCATGAAGGCCAACTGGTTTTTATCTAAACGCAGTAACTCCTGAACACCTGACCCACCTGAAATGAATTCTATACCAAGGGGGCCTGATGTCAGAACCTCCGTGATTTCCTTGTTATTATAGATCATATCAAACATGTTGTATTTGGGAACAATGCCAAATATGACTTCTACATTGGCCAACCCAAAATCCGCATCAAAAATAATGACTCTTTTTCCCAGTTTTTTAAACTGTATAGCCAGATTTACAGATACGTTGGATTTCCCAACGCCGCCTTTACCGCTTGTCACTGTAATGACACGGGCGCCAAGAGGCTTCATATTTATATCAGCTTTTTTTACGATATTTCTTAAATTAGCCGCTTGATCCATATCATTCATTGCCCCCTAATACTTGTCTAGCAATTTCATGTGGATTGATGTCACTGATATCATCAGGAACATTTTGCCCAAATGTCACATAAGATAGCTTAGCACCTGTCGCCAGTTTCACATTCAATACATTGCCGTAACAAGTTGTTTCGTCTAGTTTGGTGAATATAATCTTATAATCTGTCATGGTGTCATAAACACCGGTTATATTTATAAGATCCTTGTAGCCTGTTGCTACACTGAGTACAAGATAAACTTCTTTTTCATCAACCGCATCTAATAGCCCTTTTAGCTCATTTTGATGCTCACTATTCTTATGAGATCGGCCTGCTGTATCAATCAAAATTAGGTCTTTGTCTTTATAATCATTTACCGCTTCTGTTAATTCTTCCTTGGTATAAACAACTTTAAGGGGTATGTTTAAGATATTCGCATAGGTTCTAAGTTGTTCTACAGCGGCAATTCGATATGTGTCTGAAGTGATAAGTGCCACATCCTTACCCATGTTAAGTGTGAAAAAGGATGCTATTTTGGCTATGGTGGTTGTCTTACCTACACCTGTTGGCCCTACAAAAAATACTGTGTTCTTTTTATCCTTGTTGATGGTCGCATGATCGGATAATAGTTTTATGATACGCTTGTAAACGACGGCAATGACATCTGTGACTTCTTCTTGGTCTTCATTGCTTATTTGTTGAATTCCGGCTGTAAGTTGATTCACAATCTCTTCTCGAACCTCATGATCGATAAGCTGTTCATAAACCACTTTGACTACAGATGCATTCACAACTTCATGATTGTTTGCGGCTTCTTGTGTTTCCATCTTATCATTTTTACTCTCATCCGGTAATTTATCCATCAGGGATTTGAACTTTTCTAGGTAAGCTTTTGCTTCATTTTCCTCTTCCTGCATATGTTCTTGTTTGGCAGATGGTTGATTGGTGTTTTGCGTCTGTCTTTTCCTTAAAAAATTAGGTTCTCTATCACCATCATCTAAAATACTATGATCATCTAGCGCTGCTGTTACTTCCACATACGGTTTTTTAAATAGTTTGTAGAAACCTCTCGGCTTAATATTTTTAACGCTGACAATTAATGCTTCTTTTCCCAGCTCTTCTTTTACTTTTAACATGGCGTCCTTTTCATTGACACCTTCATATTTTCTGATCTTCATTATATGGTCACCATCCCCACTGATTGTAATTCGATAGTTGGATCAAGTTCACTATAGGATATAACAATTATATCCGGATAACGTTCCTCAATCATTCTTTTATAATATATTCTAACGATAGGTGACGTCAAGATAATTGGTACACGACCAGACGCTACAAGTTTTTCAGCTTCTGATCCTGTTGCGTTTAACACTTTCTCCATAGACTCCGGATCCAGTGTTAGATAGGTGCCTTGTTCAGATTGTTTGACATGATCCATAATCAGCTGTTCTATTGTGGGATCTAAGGTGATGACTTGGTTGGTGTCACCTTCGAAAAATTTCGCACTTATGGAACGCTTCAATGCTTGTCTAACGTATTCTGTTAATAAATCCGGGTCTCTTGATATACTTGCATTGTCTGCTAGGATTTCAAAAACTGTTACTAAATCTCTAATAGAAATGCCTTCCTTTAGCATATTCATAAGTACTTTCTGAATCTCACCTACCGACAATAATTTGGGTACCAGTTCTTCTACCAGTGTTGGGTGATTTTCACTTACATTGTTGATCAAGACTTTAACATCTTGTCTTGTAAGCAGTTCATGAAGATGTTCCTTTACAATCTCAGTCAGATGGGTTGCAATGATAGATGGAGGATCAACAACCGTATAGCCAAGGGTCTCGGCTCTTTCTCTTTGACCTTCTGTTATCCATAATGCAGGTAGTTTGAAAGCCGGTTCAATGGTTTCTATACCATCGATTTCTTCTTCAACATAACCGGGATTCATAGCCATATAATGATCAAACAGAATCTCTCCTTCTGCAATCTGAGTACCTTTTATTTTGATAATATATTGATTTGGATTCAGTTGTATGTTGTCCCTTAGCCTTATGATGGGTACAATTGTTCCTAATTCTAAGGCAATCTGTCTTCGAATCATGACCACCCTATCAAGAAGGTCACCTCCTTGGCTGACATCTGCAAGGGGAATAATACCATAACCAAATTCCAGTTCAATAGGGTCCACTTGTAACAAGGATACAACATTCTCCGGCTTTCTAACCGCTTCTGCTTCAACATCTTCTGTTGATATCTCTTCTTCAATGGCTTGAACTTGCATCTCTTTTTGCATCCTTCTGCCAATCAATACAATGCTCAAACCAAAACCACTTACAATAATAGGATTAAGGGGGGTGACGATACCAAGGAATATCAATACACCTCCTGCCAAATAGAGTACTTTTGGTAATGAACCTAATTCTTTTAATAATGTGTCACTGACATCGGCTTCCTTAGATACCTTGGTTACCAATATACCGGTGGCAAGAGAAATGAGCAATGCAGGAATCTGACTGACCAGACCGTCACCAATGGTGAGTATGGTATATACGCTAAGGGCCTGATTTACATCCATTCCCCTTCCAAGAATACCAATTAGTATACCGCCTGTTATGTTAATCATGGTTATAATTAAACCGGCAATGGCATCGCCTTTTACGAATTTACTGGCACCATCCATGGAGCCGTAGAAGCTGGCTTCATCTTGAATCTTCTGCCGTCTTTCTCTGGCTTGAAGTTCATCAATGAGTCCCGAGTTTAGGTCTGCATCAATGGCCATCTGTTTACCGGGCATCGCATCTAGTGTAAATCTTGCTGCTACTTCTGCAACCCTCTCAGAACCCTTTGTAATAACCATAAAGTTAATAATGACCAAGATAATAAAGATGACCATGCCGACAATCAGATCACTACCACCAACGAAGCCTCCAAAGGTCTCAATGACATTACCTGCTTCACCTGTTGTTAAGATTAATCTGGTCGATGAGACGTTTAGAGACAAACGATAGACGGTTACAAAAAGTAGTATGGATGGAAAAGAAGACATTTCAAGTGCTTCTTTTGCAAAAAGGGCGTTAAACAATATTATTAAAGCCAAAGCAATATTCAAGGTGATAAATAAATCCAAGAAGATTGAAGGTATGGGTAATATCATGATGATTATGGCCATGATAAGAAACATACCAATAATGATATCCCCAGCTTTCATCTTCATACTCTAGCACCTTCTTTCTGACTGTTCTTCAAGTTGTATACAAACGCCAATACTTCGGCAACTGTTTGATACAGCTCAGGCGGAACCTCGTCCCCAATCTCAACTGTATAATATAGTGTTCTGGCTAAAGGCTTGTTCTCAACAATCTGTATGTTAAGCTCACTTGCCTTTGATTTGATTCTTCCTGCCATGATGTCAGCACCTTTTGCAAGTACATATGGGGCACCAAAGGTTTGTTCATCATACTTAATGGCAACTGCAAAATGTGTTGGGTTGGTTATTACAACATCCGCTTTCGGCAAGTCTTGCATCATGCGGCGCATGGAGGCTTCTCTCATCCTTTGTTTGATTTTGGACTTAATCTCCGGATTACCTTCTGATAATTTGTACTCATCTTTAATCTCTTGTTTTGACATTTTTAATTTTTTTGCCAAACTGAATTTCTGATATATGAAATCAATAACGGCTACAATCATAAAAAATGAGCCAATACGTATTCCCAAATCAAGGGCTATGTCCATAATCAGTGCATAAGTCTTAAGTACCGGCAATTCATAAAATAGATAAATCAAGTTCTCATATTCGCGTAAAGAAAAGTATACAATGATTAAGATGATGCCTATTTTTATAATGGATTTGATCAGTTCTACAAGTGTTTTTAATGAAAACATCCTTTTCAAACCACTGATTGGGCTGATGTTACTTAATTTTGGTTGCATTGGCTTCATGTTCGGCTTCCAACCTACTTGAAACACATTAGCTAAAAAAGCCACGGTAAATGAAATCATGCACAAAGGCACAATCATAAATGCACCTTCGATCAAAACATATTGCATTAAGTCTTTGGCAAACTCAGGTGTAACTTCCCTTGTCCCAAAGAGGTTGGCGATTTCTTCCATGAGATTGATGGTTCGATCAATGATGTCCGGCCCTAAGATTTTTATGGATGAAAACATGATGACCAACATGAATGTGGTCGTTATTTCATTACTTTTTGCAACCTGACCTTCTTCTCTTGCTTTTTCCTTTTTCCTTGGTGTTGCTTTTTCCGTCTTTTCTCCTCCACCACCACCCTCTGCAAAAAGCTGAAGGGACATAGGTAAGATTATTATTTTGTTTTTCTCATACATCATCTTGGCATCAAACCTTCTATAATATCTTGCATCAGCTTTTCTGCATCGCCGATGAGTACGTCACTTATAATTGAGAATAAAGCTAATGTCAAATAGATTGTAATCAAGCCTAATAGTATCTTAATCGGAAATCCGATAACAAACATATTCAATTGAGGTACTGCTCTCGCTAGGACACCAAGCACGACGTTGGTAATAATCATGACAAAGAATATGGGAGAGGCTATTTGCAGTGCCAGTACAAAGTACATATGTAGATATTCAACAATACTTGAGTAGAGCTGATTAGAAAGTGACATCTCACCTAATGGTATTAGGTGATAACTGTTAATCAAAGCTCTTAAAAACATATGATGGGCATTGGTCATTAAGGTAATCATAATCAATAAATAATAATATAAGTTACCGGTTATGGTTAATTGAATCTGACTGGCTGGATCAAATACATTTACCATGGAGAAGCCAATCTGAGCATCAATAAATTGACCGGATAAGGTGACTATCGAAAACACAATATAGGCACCAAATCCAATGAGCCATCCGATCAAGAATTCTTTGACAACAATGGCTGCAAAATTTACCACATCTGTGCTAGATACTGTCAACTCAAATGGTATGGTCGCTAAAAGTATTACGCTAAGAAAAAAAGTGACGGCAATTTTGGCCATATATGGTACGCTTCGATTGCCAAATACCGGAACAATCAGCAAAAGGCCTAATGCACGTACGAATACCAATAATAAAGCATCTAAAAACATATAAGGATCAGATAATAATAGCTGCATATCCCATCCCCTATCTTATTATATATTGACCAAAATTATCAGCAACCTGAATGAAAAGTTCAACCATTCGCCTCATCATCCAAGGCCCAAAAAAATAAACACCTAAAAAAACGGCAAAAATTTTGGGTACAAAAGCTAGGGTCTGCTCTTGAATTGATGTTATGGTTTGGAAGACACTGATGAGCAATCCTACTACCAGAGCCAACATTAGTAAGGGGCCTGACACAATGATAACGGTCATTACGGCCTGCTGCATCAAATCAATTATCAGATCTTCACTCATACTTCCACCCCTTAATCATAAAACGTCTCTACCAATCTTCCAATAATGAGTCCCCATCCATCGGCCAATAAAAAAAGCAGTAACTTAAAGGGCATCGATATCATAACCGGCGGCAACATCATCATACCCATAGACATCAAAACTGATGCAACAACCATGTCAATGACGATAAATGGAATATATATCAAAAAGCCGATAATAAAGGCCGCTCTAAGTTCACTGATTATAAAGGCAGGAATAATGACTTCTGTTGGTATATCATCATATGCTTCTACCGCTTCCATATTAGCAATATCCATAAAAAGAGCTAAATCCTTAGGATTTACCTCCCCCAACATAAATTCTCTTATAGGCGCAAGGCCCCGTTCAATAGCTATTTCCTGTGATATTTCTCCGGCAGCATAAGGCTGCATAGCATCCACATTAATCTGACTTATGACAGGACTCATGATAAACAAGGTCAAAAACAAAGCCAAACCAACCAAAAGTTGATTCGGTGGTGTTTGTTGTGTTGATAATGCACTTCTAACGAAATGCAATACGACGATGATTCTTGTAAAAGAAGTCATCATTATAAGAATAGATGGCGCAAGAGATATGAGTGTCAAAATTACGAGAATTTGAATACTACTCACTACATCTTGTCCATCTTCTGCAGCACCAATACTCAGATCAAAAGAAAAGGGGATTGGTGCATTGTTTGTTTCTGTGGCATGAGACCTCATTGTGGTGCTACAAAAAAACAAAAGGAACATAACCGTCACCAACATTATGGTTAGGGCACGTTTTTTATTGTTTGCTTTCATCTGTATCTTCCCCTACTTTATTATCGCTTTCATGATGTTTAGAAACAAATTTTTTCATATATGCACTAAAGGGGATTACGGTCTCTTTATTGTTTTCTGAAAATGTCAGCTTTGATTCATCTACTGACTGAATAAAGGTGATATGGTCTTTTGAGACACCAATGACCATGTATTCACTACCGATACGTATTAACTGCAATGTTTTTTGGGGTCCTACAGGTATAACTTCAATAATCTTCAAATGATTGCCATTGCTTTTATTCATTTGAAGATTGCCAAGGTACTTTGTAGCAATATAGGCTGCCCATAGAATCACAAAAAAAAGTATGATGACCGTAATAAATTGAAAATAATCCTTTAGATCCATCTAGAGCTCCTAACCATTAGCCCGTAACTTTTGAAACCGCCTCAATAACACGTTCGGCTTGAAAAGGCTTAACAATGAAATCTTTTGCGCCTGCTTGAATAGATTCAATAACCATAGCTTGTTGACCCATAGCTGAACACATGATGATGTTAGCGTCACCTTTTATGCCTCTTATGGCTTTAACTGCCTCAATACCATCCATTTCAGGCATGGTAATATCCATAATTACAAGGTCCGGATTCAACTCTGTAAACTTTTCAACTGCTTTTAAACCATTTTCGGCTTCACCAACTACGTTATAACCATTCTTAGATAGAATGTCTTTTATCATCATTCTCATAAATGCTGCATCGTCCACTATTAATATATTTTTTCCAGCCATTTTTTTCTCTCCTTCGATATATTACAAATGCATCTATTTCATTATAACATACTTCATTAAAATGTATATCACAAAATTTGTCCGGCTTGCTTAATGATATCTGTTATACGTATGCTAAAGTTTTCATCAATAACAACGACTTCCCCTTTTGCTACGATTTTACCATTGACCAGTACATCAATAGGTTCACCTGCCAACTTATTGAGCTCAATAATGGTACCTGGAGCAAATTCCAGTATATCGTGAATCGACTTATGGGTTCTGCCGAGTTCTACGGTCACCTCAAGGGGCACGTCCATAATCAAATCTATGTTCTCTTTTTGTTGTACAAAAGAACCCATATCAAAGCTTTGAAATTGTGCCTGTTGAACTTCAACGTTCCTTTGATGGTTCATACCATTTTGATTATAACCCGGTGGCATCATGCCTTGATTCATGCCTTGATTCATGCCCTGATTCATGTCCGGTTGTTGATTTTGAGCTTGGGCTTGTGGTGGAGGCATACTTGCTTGTTGATTTTGTTGTTCTTGTTTTGCTGATGGTTGTTTTTTCTGTTCTTCTTTCTCTTTTGTATTCGAGAAATTGTCGCTAATCTTTTGAGCAAACTCAATAGGATATAACTGCATCATCTCACTATCAACCAAATCGCCAATCTGTAATCTAAAGGAAACACGAATAAATTCTCCACCTAAGAACTCAGCTACCTCCGTTTGGTCAAAGGATTCTGTTAAATCAAGATGATTCGATATGGGTGGGGCTATGTCAATTCTCTTATTAAACATAGATGACATGGAAGTCGCCGCAGATCCAATCATCTGATTCATAGCTTCACTAATCGCACTTAGATGTAGGTCCGATAATTCTTCATCCGGATTACTTCCGTCTCCACCCATCATTAAGTCAGTAATAACTCTAACATCTTCTTCTTTTAAAATGAGCAGATTGGTTCCTTCTAGTCCTTCTTTATATACGATTTGTATAGAGACGCAAGGACTTGCATATTCCTTAACGATATCATCCCAATGTACAAGAGAGACGGTTGGTGTTGTTATAACCACCTTTTGATTGACCAAACTAAATAAAGTGGTGGCAGCTGTTCCCATGCTAATGTTAGAAACCTCACCGATGGCATCTTTATCCACATCTGTAAGCGCACTACTTGAGGATTCTGTCTTGCTTGTATCTTCATCTTCATCTAAACCTTTTAGTAGAGCATTTATTTCTTCTTGAGATAGCATTTCTCCCATAAACTATTCCTCCTTCCGTAAAATCGAAACGATTTGAACCGCATTTTTCTTTTCAAACAATCCTGCTTTAGCTGTAAATTTTTCTATGTCTCCAACCTTGACTTCTATGTCTTCGGTTATTTTCTTGTCTAACTTAATGATATCACCAATCTGAAGATTAATAAAATCATTAACTGTTATAATGCTTTTTCCTAAGATGGCTTTTACAGGGATTTGTGCTTGGGCAATTCTTTTTTCTATGATGTCTCTATAAACCTCTTCATTGGACTCTGTCATAGATGAAAACCAGAACTTTGTATTAAGCTTGTCAATAATGGGTTCTACGCAGGTATAAGGAATACAAATATTGACCAAGCCCTCCACATTACCAATTCTTAGGTTCAAGGTTAATAGGGCAATGATTTCTGTTGGCGATATAACTTGGGCAAACTGAGAGTTGGTTTCGATTTTCTCAAGTCTGGGTTCCAAACCAACCACGTTCTCCCACGGTTCTACCAAAAGATCTACACAAATGACCATAATTTTTTCAATGATGGCCAGCTCGATTTCTGAAAAGTCCCTTTCCTTATCTAAAGTCTCTCCTTTGCCGCCTAAGAGTCGATCAATAATGGAAAACCCTATTTTTACGGACAAATCCATCAATACATTGCCCTTTAGTGGATATAAATCCATAATTCCTAGAAGGATAGGGTTCGATAAAGCGTTTGAAAATTCAGAAAATGCTACGGCTTCTGAATTGATAACTTCTACTTGACAGGAAGTTCGCATATAGGCTGGTAAAGCTGTTGACACAAGTCTTGCATAATGCTCAAATATAATCTCCAGTGTTCTGAGATGCTCTTTGGCAAATTTGGAGGGCCTTGCAAAATCGTACTCCTTGACATGCTTGGCAGATGCGCTATGCTTGTACTCTTCAACATCCAGTTCGCCAGTATTTAGTGCATTCAACAGATCATCTATTTCATTTTGAGATAATACCTCACCCATCACTTCACCACCTTTTTTGTTATGTCATCATAAATACCATTATTTTGATGATGTTAATAAATTGTTGAAGTAAACATCTACGATGGACTCTGATTCCAGACGACTTTGTAAATATAGAAGAATCTCATTTTTTAAAGCATTTGTCGATTCTACACTAACAAAATCCTCATGGCTTTTGGATTTCATCAGGGTTTCGATGCCGTCTCTCAAAATGGTCTCCCTTGTTGTCATGCTTTCTAGGACTTTGCCTGCATCTCTTTCTGTTTTTAAGATACCAACACCTATTTCCACAACCACATTATGGGTTCTACCTGAGTTCCCCGTATCGTTATAGATAAAAATGAACTTCTCTGAAAAAGTGAAGGGTTCAATATCATTGACCGATATCTGCGGAGGACCGTTTTCCTCTAATATAGCTGCTTCTTCTTCTCCTCTTAGTGCCTTACTAATACCTATAATCGTAATCAAAGATATCATTGAAAAGATTAGGGATACAATTATCAATACGACACCAATCATCATGACAATCTTGCTCTTATCTTGTGGTTTTTTTGCTACCTTTTCAACGCCATCCTCGTCAACTTCTACTTGTTTCTTCTTAGCCATAATTACTCCTTTATTCCATCAATGTCTTTGGACTTTTTACTCTGCATTGATTGTATTATATTCTTCAACCCTTACTTCTTCGCTTTGAAGTACAATCTTCATCTCGACCCTTCTGTTTTTAGCTCGATTTGCACTGCTGTCATTGCTCACAATCGGTCGATATTCACCATAACCGGTACATGCAATTTTCTCTTCACTAAAGCCCATATTGTCAATTAAATATTTGCCAACCGCTATGGCTCTACTCGCTGACAGTTCCCAATTGCTGGGAAAAAAAACGGTACTTATTGGTACATTATCTGTATGACCTTCAATTTGAACGTTATAGGTTTCGAAGTTTTGTCCTTGTATCATTTCTCCAAGTATCGATATTACATTTAACGCCTCTGGTTTTATAACCGCTTGGCCACTGTCAAATAAGGCTTCACCCGGTATGGTGATTTTAACGAAATTAAGGGCATAACTTACATCCACTTCTTCTCTTACACCTTGGTCTGTTAGGTACTCGTTGACCCGTTCATAGACTTCCCTTGCTTCGTCTAAGGCAATAGCCCTTTTTTGTTCATCGGACAGTTCTTCATCCGACTGTGTTGTACCTTCTGACCCTTGAGAAAGGTTATTTTCAACAATAATCTGAATGTCACTGAGCTGATCTACACCATTGGTAATTAAATCTGCCTCAACAAGGGCCTCCCCGCCGGGCATAATATCAATCTGATCATTAAAGGAGGCTATGGCTTCCTTGAATTTACGAATATCCACACTGGACATGGAAAACAATAGTACAAAAAAGCAAAGTAAGAGCGTTACCATATCACCATATGTTGCCATCCATGCTGGCGCCCCTTTTTTTGCTTCTTCTTCTCTTTTCTTCATCTTTACTCACCCTCTTTTTCGTTAGGATTGAGTGAAGCTCTAAGTACCGGTGCTAAGAAAGCTTTTAACTTTTCTTCAATAACCCTTGGATTTTCTCCAGCTTGAATGGATAATAATCCTTCAATCATAACCTCTTTCAATAACATTTCTTGTCCGCTTTTGATTTTGAGTTTTTCTGAAAAAGGGGTTGCTACCAGATTGGCCAGAAGAGAACCATACATCGTCGTTAACAAGGCTACGGCCATTGCAGGGCCAATTGCTGATGGATCGTCCAAACTTCCAAGCATATTGATCAGTCCGATAAGGGTACCAATCATACCCCAAGCCGGTCCCATTTCTGCTACTTTTTCCCAAAATGTGGCGACTTCTTTATGCCGACCTCCGATAAAAATTAACTCTGTTTCTAGAATATTCCTTACAAGTTCTGGATCTGTTCCGTCAACGACCAACATGATGCCTTTTTTCAAAAAATCATCATCAATATTATCAGCCGCCTCTTCAAGAGCCAGAAGCCCTTCTTTACGCGCAACATTTGACAATTCAATGATGTTTCTAATAACGCCGGCTTCATCCATGATTGTATTTTTAAATGCTTTACTTACTGATTTTATTGCATTGATGAATTTGTCTAAGGGATGGATAATTAAAACAGAGGAAAAAGCGCCACCAAAGGTAATCATAACAGAAGGTGCATTCCAAAATGCCAACAGACCTGTAAGTCCTTTATCCAGTATTATTGACATGGCAAAAAAGAAAACACCTGCCACCAAACCTATAATCGTTGCAATATCCATATGTCCACCTCTATCTTATTCCTTAACTCTTGTCGGTCTTATAATTGAGTATTTTTGCTTCAAAATCAATGATTCTCCTTTGAAGCTCTTCAAGACTTTCACTGATAATAATTATTTTGCCATTGGTTAGAACCAAAGTTGTATCCGGCTTTTCTTCAGCCGATTCAATGAGTCGACTGTTTAACAAATAGCTTTGACCGTTCAATCTTGTCACAAAAATCATATCATCACACCTCTAAGCGGTTGTTCGGTTGCTATCTGCAACCGAACAAGCGCCACAATTTATTAAATTTTACCATTATCTCTTAAGATTTACAAGTTCTTGTAAGAGTTCATCTGAAGAAGTTATAATTCTAGAGTTCGCTTGGAAACCTCTTTGGGTTGTAATCATTTCGGTGAACTCTCTTGATAAGTCTACATTGGACATCTCAAGAACACCAGAATTGAAGCTACCGCCTCTTGATGTGATGTCTTGACCTAAGCCATCAAAGTCTCCTGAGTTGGTTGTTGCTATGAAAAGATTGCTACCTACTTTTTGAAGTCCGGCAGGGTTTTGGAAGGCTGCAACCACAATCTGTCCGAGTAGCTTCGTCTGTCCATTGGTATATCTACCTATAACTTTTCCGTCGCCGCCCACTTCAAATCCGGATATACTACCGGCTTGATTACCTGAGCCAATCCCGTTGATATCACCTGAGATTGCTTCAAGGGTTGTGTTACCGGCAAACAAGGTTAAGTCTCCAAAATCAACCTCCATGTTATTAAAAGTTGAAAATGGTGTTACCAAGTTGGTCATGTCAAATGTATCAGGACCCGCAATAATCTTACCTGTAGCGGGGTCAAATTCTATAATTTGAGCTATGGGTGCCAAGCCTGTAGCAACACCCACATTGCCGTTAGCATCAGTGATGCCGGCATCTGTTAAGGTGATTGTAAACTGGTTTGCATTTGCAACTGGTAAATTAGTAATACGATACTCTGCAGTATATCTATAACCTAAGCTGTCATAAAAGTTGGCTGTAAAAGGCACACCATTAGGGTCTGATAACTGGGTATCATTAATGTTGATATTTCCTGATAAAGTTATGTTGCTGGTTGCTGTTGGCTCGGAATAAAGATTGACCGGGTTTAGGATCTGTATCGGTTGAACCTGACCTTTTTGCACCTCGCCTGTAGCAGGATCGGCTTTCCAGCCCATCACGTTGAGGCCTTCAGGGTTAACCAGATTGCCTGCTTCATCGATTCTAAATGCACCGGCTCTTGTGAATTTATTACCTGTGATATCACTGACCACAAAGAAGCCATCGCCTTCGATTTTAAGGTCTAGGGGATTATCCGTACGTTGTGCCGCACCTTCTCCCATATCAATATCTACTGAAGATATGGATGAACCCAGTCCTATTTGCATCGGGTTTCTACCACCGGTATTTTCACTGGCACCACTGGCACCTTGTATGGTTTGACTAAATACTTCACTAAAGGTAACACGGCTGCTTTTAAAACCAACTGTGTTAACGTTTGCGATGTTATTACCTATAACATCCATTTTTGTTTGGTGTATCCTAAGACCTGAAACACCTGAGTACATTGAACGCATCATAATGTACAACCTCCTTATGTCTATACTGTATCGAAACTTCTCTGTCATTTAAAGTTTCATAGCTTCCTTCATGAGGTCCGGCTATATCAATACAGCACCATCTATGTTTGTAAATACATGTTCTCTAGCTTCTGATTGATCTAGAGCGGTTACAACTGTTTTATTCTCAATGTTGACCACTAACGCTACGTTGTCCATTAAGACGAGTGATTCTTTAATCCCTTTTGCTTCTGCTTTGCTAACACCTGCCTCAAGTCTGGTTATTTGGTCATCTGATAATTCAATCTGTCTAACATCCAAACGCATGCTGGCATGTTTTGAGAATTTCAGCTTGTCTTGACTTTGAATCTGCTGCTGCAAAATATTAGCAAACTTATTGGTGTCGATGTTCTTTTTTTCTATGGATTTGGTTCTTTGTTGTTCTCCTTGAACTTGTCTGATCGGCGGTATAGGTCTATTTTGTATGATCATTTTTAGTCCGCCTCCTTACTGTCCTTCGTCTACATTTTCAACCGGTTCTTCTACTGTTTCACCTGCTGCTATACGGTCAATTTTTTCATTGATGGCTACCAAAGCTTCATTAATCTGATTGATTGCACCGATCATCGCTTCGTTACTTGTTGCGTGATCATTAAGTACGGCTTCTACTTTTGCTAGTGCTACATCTACACCATCCACATTTAAAAATGCTTCTCCGCCTTTTAGTGTTACACTCTGTACAACGCCTTCTACATACTTACTTTCACCTGAAACTTCATTGTATGACAAACCCAATACGGTTTTCCCAATTAAGCTGTACGCTTGTTGCATGGTCGAACTTGTGTTTAAGTTTTGCATCTGTTCTAAGGATGAAAATTGTGCCATCTGTGCTAGAAAATCTTCATTTTTTGCCGGTTCCAAAGGATCTTGATAACGCATTTGTGTTACGAGTAACTGAAGAAAAGCATCTTTATTTAGATTATCTGACTTGCCTTTATCCTTAGTTGCATCCATACCATATTTGGCCATAATATCTTGTATTGAATCCACTGTTGACATTTTGTCACCACCTTACGCTGAGTACTCCACTGTATGTTCCATATTGCCATCCATATCTTTGGAGATCTCTGTTGACTTGATTTCCGGTTGGACCACTTCAATATTATGAAGTCTATTCAAACGGTTGATTCTGTCTTGTCTGGTTTTATTGTATGACTGACGCTGATCGCTTTGTTCTTTTTGATGATAATGCAAATTGGCATTGCCAAGCGTCACTTCAATCTTGTCTACTTTGATACCTTGTTGCTCTAGCTGACTTTTTAGCTGTCCAATGTTACTCTCAATCATTTGTTTTACCACTTCATTTTCTGCCACAAACTGCCCTTTTACCAAGCCTTGCTCGGCTACTACCGAAATAGCTATTTTTCCTAAGTTTCCAGGGTTTAATTGCAGATTCATGGATGTTCTTGTATCCGATAGGTTAACAATGGCTTTTGTTACAATCTGATTGATGATATCGTTTGTACTCACTTGTTGATACTTGACTTCACCGGCCTTATTCACCACAACCACTTCTTTTAGATCTGTTGTGTTCTGAGAAAACAATGTACTAAAAGATTGATCACCTTTTTGCTTACTTGTTTCCTTTTGATCGTATTGTGTTGTGACTTTTTGGCTTCTCAAATCATGGACTTCCAACTTAACCTCTTGTTTGTCGCCTTGGCCATCATCTAATTCTTTGGCAATCGTGCTTGAAGGTATTTCTCCGTTTGCGGCTACCAATTGGTTATCTGCTACCACTTGGTTTTCTGCTACAAGTGTTTTGCCTTCCATTAGATGATTCATTGCATCCAAAACCTCTTCTTCACTCATGTTAACGGATTCAAGTAATGCTTTGAGTTCCGTCTGTATAGCCTTAAAACTTTCAAAAGCCTCTCCATGGGTTAATAAGGTGGTTTCTTCTAACTGAAATACATTGCCAAGAAGTTCTGACAGACTGTTCATGTTTAATAAATCAAAAACATTCATATCCATGGTCTCCAGATTCATCTGCAAAGATGCCTCCGGTATACCTAATAATTCACTAACGATGGTTAAAGCCATCTGCTCTAGTGCACTATAATCCACCATAATCATGTCTTTTGTAACAGTCTCAAGTTCTGAAGTTTCCTCAATTGATTCCTCTTTGGTTGTCGAATTGCTTGCTTTCTTAACCGTTTCATTCATTGGCTTGATTTTTTCTCTTTGATCGACAGATAGGTCGCGGTCTTTATTGACGGCACCTTTATCAGCCTGGGCATTTGAAGGTTTTCCCATTTTTTCATTCCTAAGTGCTTCAAATTGCTTTTTATCAAGTTGCTGAATGTTTTTTTCATGGTTATAAACCTTTGAGAACTCTTTTTTTGAGAAATGGTTTAAGTTGGTGTTACTTTTGTGAGTTCCAAAATTCGAATTCATCAATGTTGCAACGTTTTGATTTGCAACTGAATTCATAGTTGTCTCCTTTCTACTTCGGGAAAGTTTTGTTCCTTATTCTGGATAAATATAAGATGTGATTCTTGCTGCGGTTCTAGGTTCCATCAGCCCCATAATCTTTGCTGCTTGATCCGGTGATACACCTGTAATGATGGCAGCCACCTGATCCATCTGGGTAATACTCATGCTCTCTAAAACCGGTGCTGCTTGAGCTGGTTTCATGTTTTGATAGATGTCCACTGTTTCTTTAAGCGTTTCGTCGAAAATAACTGAACCAATCATGCTTTCGTAAAGTGCTACAGCATTTTCCGGATACATTTTCTCGAACCACTCTGTATAGACAATGGCTTCCGGTGTCGTCGCTAGTAATTCGTCAAACTGGGCTTTGTCTTCTTGAAACTGAACCTGGTTGGCTTCGAATATCCTTAGACGTTCTACTTCGGCTGTCAAAGCAGTTAATTGCTCACCTATATTTTCGGCTTCTTCGCTCTTTTCCATTAGCATTTTTTCTGTTATTCTCAATATTTCTACAGCTTCATCCACCGTCGCAAAATTATAAGCTTCTCTGTCTTCCTCACTTATTGTTTCTTCCGGCATTTCAGGTAGAATCATGTTAAGTACAGGTACGTCAATAATGAGCGGTCCTATGACCGTCGTTCCTAACCCTCCGACATCAAATTTTATCAAAGCGGCAAATGCTATGGCCAATATCAATAACCCTACTAGAATGCCTCCCACTATTTTTATTATATTGTTTTGCTTATTTTCCGAGTGATCTCTTGCCATTTTTGCCTCCTTTATTCTTCATCGGTTTTAGTTGAATAACGAAAGCCTACGATTTCGTCCAACATCTTTATTTCTTTATATTTTTCTTCTTCTATGAAAACGTCTAGAGCCTTTTCTTTTAATTTTTCTTGTATCTTTTTCTCTTCTAAAGCATTTTGTAAGGCCTTTCTTTTTGCTTCTACTTTTTCTTTAGCTTTTACAACCACTTCCTTTTGAGCTTTATAGGCTTTTTCATAATAATTGACGTTATGACTAAGACGTTTAAACTCAGAAACCGAATGAGACTGCTTTTGACGTTCCCTAAAATCCTCTATGGTGGTATCAAGCTCTGCCTTGATTGCTTCTTGCTTCTTAATCTCCACCTTATGAGCCATCATGGCTTTTGCCAGTTCCATTTTTTTTTGTTCTTCAATTTTTGTTTTTACATTCAATATGTTTTCCATGGAATAATGAAACTTCGCCATATGCATCAACCTTATTCATATATTTTTCCTAATTTGTCAACCACTTCATCAAAATCATAGTTTTCATGGGTATATTGTGTTAAAAATGCTTTTATTTGCTGGTATTTTTTTATGGCATCGTCTATCTCCGGATTGCTGCCTTTGGCATAGGCACCTATGTTAATTAAGTCCTCTGCGTCGTTGTAGACGGACAAGCTGGATTTGAGTTTATTGGCCAACTCAAGATGTTCATTCGTTGCAATGTCCGTCATAACCCTTGAAATACTTTGTAATATGTCAATTGCCGGATAATGGTTTCTATTGGCCATTTTTCTAGATAATACGATATGACCATCCAGTATCCCCCTTGCTGCATCTGTAATGGGCTCATTCATATCGTCTCCATCTACCAGCACAGTATAGAGGGCTGTTATTGAGCCTATATCTGAATTACCTGCGCGTTCCAATAATTTTGGCATGACTGCAAAAACCGACGGCGTATAACCTCTACTAACAGGTGGTTCACCTATGGCCAGCCCAATTTCTCGCTGGGCCATTGAGAACCGGGTTAAGGAATCCATCATCAACATCACGTCTTTGCCTTGATCTCTAAAATACTCTGCTATTGCAGTTGCTGTTTTTGCAGCCTTCTGTCTAATGAGTGCCGGTTTGTCTGATGTTGCGACAACAACAACCGAACGTTTCAAGCCTTCTTCTCCCAGGTCTTTTTCTATGAACTCACGCACCTCACGCCCACGCTCTCCAATTAGAGCTATGACGTTTACATCTGCGTGGGTATTTCTTGCTATCATACCTAATAGCGTACTTTTTCCAACCCCACTACCTGCAAATATACCCACTCTCTGACCTTTTCCTATGGTTAATATGCCATCTATTGCTTTGACACCCATGGGCAAGACCTCGGTTATTCTGGTTCTCTTCAATGGGTCCGGTGCACCTTGTTCTATTGGGTACATTTCTTTTGAGTAGACCGGTTCCAATTCATCAATGGGTTTGCCAAGGCCATCTACAATACGGCCCAATAATCGACTACCTACGGATATTCTGAGTTCATGACCAATGGCTTCCACAATACATCCGGGACCAATTCCTGCTAAGTCATCTAAAGGCATTAGTAGTATTTTGTTTTCTTTAAAACCGACGACCTCCGCAAGAACTTTTGCACCACTCGTAGGAGAGCTTATGGTACATAGCTCCCCTAAATTAACACTGGGACCCAAAGATTCAATGGTTAATCCAATAATCTTACTGACTCTACCCAAGTGTTTAATATATGATTTTTCGACCAAGGCCTTATACTTGTCCATGTTGATCATATGTACCCTCTCTAATGGCCTGAAGTCATAATTCCCAGACTTTCTTTAATTAATTTTAGCTCTTTTTGCAAACTATCAAGCCTAACTTGTAAGCTGCAATCAATGTTTCCCATATCTGTTTCTATAAAACACTGGTTTTTCTCTAAAGTGATTTCTTTAAGTATTTCAAGGTTCACTTTTTCACTTAAATTCTCACTTAAAGCATCTTTATGAGCCACTAAATGATCAAAATCCTCTGGAGAGCATTTTATGACAATGCTGCCGTAAATGTTGATTTCTTCAAATGCTAGCCGCACCAAATATAGAATAATATCTGGATCATCTGCATAACGTCCAATCATTTTGTGAAGCAGGTGGCTGATAACTTCCGCCACTTTGGGTTCTAGATCTCGAATATAAGCCTTATTCTGAGCCAACATGGCCTCTCGTTCTTGGTCAAGTTGATCCATTTTTTGATCTATGGCTGACTTGGCTGCTAGGATGCCTTCTTCATAACCCGCTTCAAAACCTTCTTCTCTTGCTTGTTCTTTAATTTGTTCCCCCATACTTTGCGCTTCATCCAACATTTCTTGTATCAGAACCTCTGTTTCCTCTACAGCAATAGTATGAGAGCCATCAATCACTTCGTCATCAATGGCTTCTCCTTCATATTCGCTATGTTGTGATTCATCTTCCACCCCATATTCATGCTCTCCTACTTCCATATTGACCGGATGTATGATTTTAGGATTATGGGGATCTATGGTTTGAATTTCCTTACGTATTTCCGACATGGATACAAAGGGTGCTTTAATAATCTTAGACAATGATCTCATCCCCTCCACCACGTGATATTACGATTTCGCCTGCATCTTCTAGTTTACGAATAATATTAACAATCTTCTGTTGGGCTTCCTCAACATCTTTTAAACGAATGGGTCCCATAAATTCCATTTCTTCTTTAATCATCGCTGCTAAACGCTTGGATAGATTATTGAATATAACTTTTTGTACTTCTTCTCCTGAACCTTTTAAGGCTATGCCAAGTTCATTATTGTCGACTTCACGTAAGATTCTTTGAATCGAACGGTCATCCAAGGAGAGGATGTCTTCAAAGACAAACATCTTTTTACGAATCTCTTCTGCCAACTCTGTGTCTTCAATCTCAAGGGTTTCCATGATATGCTTTTCAGTACTTCGATCCACGGAGTTTAATATCTGTACGATGGCATCTACGCCACCAACGATTGTAAAGTCTTGTGTCATCAGTGAGGATAGTTTTCTCTCTAGTACATCTTCCACATCTTTGATAACATCCGGTGATGTTCTATCCATCTGTGCAATTCTCCTAGCTACATCAGCCTGTTTTTCCTGTGGTAATGCTGCCAAAACCATGGATGCCTGCTGAGGATTCAGATAGGATAGAATCAATGCTATTGTCTGATTATGCTCATCTTGAATGTAGTTAAGCAATTGTCCCGGGTCTGTTTTTCTGACAAACTCAAATGGTCTGACTTGAAGAGATGAAGTAAGTCTTCCAATAACTTCCATCGCCCGATCTGATCCAAGAGCTTTTTCAAGAAGTTCTTTTGCATAACCGATACCACCTTCTGCAATATAGGACTGTGCTAAACAAATCTGATAAAACTCATTAATAATATTTTCTTTGTCCTTAGGTGATATTGCTCTTGTATTTGCAATCTGTAAGGTTAGTTCTTCGATTTCTTCTTCTTTTAAATGCTTGAAAATCATAGATGATTTTTCAGGACCAAGAGCTATGAGCAAAATTGCTGCTTTTTCAATGCCACGTTGCTGTTGACTTGCCATCTTATCACTCCCAATCCTCATTTAGCCAATTTCTTAAAAGCTGAGCCACTGCATCCGGATTTTCATCTACGAATTTTTCGATTTGAACCCTTGCTTCTGATTTTCCATCATATTCTATGGCTTCTAACTCGTCACCTACTTTTGTTGTCGTTAACATATCTTCAACCGACAATTCCGGTTCCACTTCCGTAATCTCCACCGGTTCTGTTCCTTTATAGACCGCATAGCCTAGTAATGCAATCATAAGTATAATTATGATAACCGGTATATAATCTGCCACCCTACTTTCTTCAATAGGTGTATCAACGAATACAGGTACTTCATAAGCCATTACAAATACTTCGTCAATATTAGAAGCATTGGCAATCAACTGTACAATGTTGGGGTCTACTTCTACTGCATTTCTAATACTATTATCTTCTTGGTACTGTTCCCAAGTGGTGTCTTCTAACAAGCCTTGTTCTTCCAATAATGCCTGCCTATGATAAATATATTTGTTTAATGTTACCGTTACCGTCGAATCCTCCGGTATAATATTACCAATGCTTCTTACCGTATTGGTCACAGTTGAGTTCGGTACAAGGTCTTTATCCGAGATAAAGACTTCACTTTCAGAACCACCTCCACCGTCAATAGGATACGCTGGGGTGTCCGCATTGGTATCTGTCCCCGGTATGCCCCCTGCATCCGTTGAGGTACCTGTCGATTCATATATATATACTCTTGTTGGGTAAGGCTCTGTAGCCCCTTCAGCAATCGTATACACTTCTGATTGACTACTGACACTATCAAAGTCTATCTTTAGATTCACCCCTACAACCGCGTCATCGTATTCGCCACGGGCCAGCAATAGACTTTCTATGGTGCTTTCATACTTGGCTTCATATGCATTTCTGTAATCCATATGTGAATTCAGACTTCCAAATATACTGCTATCATTGCTGCCGTTAAATAGTAGCTTCGCATTGGAATCCAATATTTTTATTTTATTAATGGATAAATTGTCAACAGCGGTTTCTACAAAAGAAGCTATCCCAAAAACCTGATCTTCAGTTAGTTCCCCGTTGGTTGTTAATATAACCGATGCTGATGCTTCTTTTTCTTGTTGAAGCACAAAACGTTGGGTATCCGGCAAAACAATCTTAACCCTTGCCGATTTAACTTTGTCAATCAGCTCAATTAAACCACCAAGCTCATTTTCGAAGGCTAGTTGTTGCATCATGGCTCGATCGTCACTGCTTGTGGTCAAAGAAGTATCGAAAGCTTCCTTCCACCGAAAGGTCGTAGCTGACAATATGCCTTGCTCAAATAATAATAACTTGGCATCTTGGAACTTACGACTATCCACATATAAGGTCGATGCATTATCTTCATATCTATGGTCAATGTTATTGGCTTTTAGTATTTCCACCATTGCCGTCATTTGATCCGGTGTCACGTTTTCAGCATAAATTATCATGTTCGGTCGACTTAAAATAACTGTTAAAACGACTAAAGCAGCTACACTTGCTAAAAAAATACCGATAATCTGTAATTTTTGAGTCCGTGTAAATTTATTCCAATACTCTGTAATCTGATTGGAAAAATTTGTTATAAATTCAGGCATCGTGCCACTCCTTATCTTAAAACATCTTTAACTTTACACTGTAAACTTATATTTGAATCCTCATAATTTCATTATAGGCATCTAAAAGCTTGTTTCGCAATTGAACCGTATATTGAAGTGCTATACTTGCTTTTTCTTGGGCAACCATAACATCTGCTATATTATCTATCTTGCCAACTGCAAAATCCAGACTCATCTGATCCGCTTTTTTGGTTAAGTTGTTTGTACCTTCAATATTATTCATAGCTGCTTGAAATAATGCTTTAAATGGCGATTGCTCCTTAAAGTCTACTTCTTCTTTGCCTGATGCTAACAAGGATTGAATTTGATTTACCGGCTGGATATTCATCTATCTCACCTTACCTTCCAATATTAAGGGCACTGGATATCATGGACTTAGATGCATTAAATGCTGTTATATTCGCTTCATATGACCGATTGGCTGATATCAAGTTGGTCATTTCCTCTATGGTATTGACATTTGGCATAGAAACATAACCTTCTTCATCTGCATCTGGATGAGATGGATCATAGGCTCTAATTGGGGGTTTATTGTCTTCTATGATCCTTGTGACTTTTACGCCTCCGTTAACCGAGTATTCATTTAAGTATTCATTTAACATGCCTTTAAAGTTGTTTCGACTTTGGATTTCTTCAAATACAACGGTTTTACGACGATAAGGCTGACCATCTTCACCTCTGGTTGTGTTTACATTGGCAATATTCTGTGAAATCGTATCCATACGAAGTCTTTGAGCGGTCATCCCTGAAGCGCTAACATTCATTGAACCAAAAAATGACATGTAATCTCCTCCTTAATATTTGCCTAGCTATTCAAAACGCTTTTTATTCGACTGAAGTTATAGTTAACTTGACTTATAAGGGCATTATAACGCAGTTGATTTTCCGCGAGATACCCCATCTCTGTGTCAATATCGACTGTGTTGCCATCAAGTCTAAAACTTGCAGCACTCATATCTTGAATTTTTTTCGGTGTTATTCTCGATAAATCTTCTTGACTGATTTTTCTGTTTCCTCGCATAGCATCTCTTAAGTACGTCTCAAAAACCACATCCTGCCTTTTATAGCCTGGTGTATCCACATTGGCAATATTGGCTGATATTGTTTCATTTCTAGCCCAAGTGCCTTGCATCGCTTTATTAATAATATCGGTTGTTTGAAAAAGTCGATTATTAATCATCGTTTCATCTCCAAATCCATTTTAATCTATGATTGGTTTTAATGTCATATATATTATCGGCACACACAATATATTGTATCAGTTTATAGTCAAATATACAATCCATAGTTATCTGATTCCTCAAAAAAGGAGGCTGCACGCAACCTCCCACTCGTTATCGCTTATATTTTTCCGATTTCGTCTAATAATAAGTCGTTTAATACTTTTATATATGTACCCTTCATTCCAAGGGATCTGGATTCAATCACACCGGCACTTTCAAACTTTCTTAGTGCGTTTACGATGACTGATCTGGTAATTCCAACGCGATCTGCTATTTTACTTGCCACCAGAATGCCTTCATTGCCTTCAAGCTCATTAAATATATGTTTGATGGCTTCTTGTTCTGAAAAGGATAAGGTACCTATAGCCGATTTGACAATACTGGTTTTTCGAATGGCTTCAGAGTTTTCATCATTGACAGACCGCATTATTTCCAGCCCTACTACTGTAGCACCATATTCACCTAGTATTATGTCTTCGATGTCAAACATTTCTTCATTCCTATAGATAAAAAATGTGCCAAGCCGTTCCCCAGCAATATCAATAGGTACAATCATGCCAACAAATTTGGATGCACTAATGCGTTCACTGAATCCAAGGGTTGCCATGTTTACATTTTCTTTGGTAGACAAAATATTCAACAAACGTTCGTTTAACTGTTCATCCACCAGTTCTCCAAGTTCGTCTGTAAGAAGCTCTTCTATATCATGGATACCATCTTTGGAATAAGATGCCAATAACTTACCTTTCTTACTAAGAACTAGACCGTTTGCATTTAGTATATCGCTCATCACTTCACAAATATCTGTGAATATGACCCTTTGTGTCCCAGTTTTCTGCAGTAGCTTGTTAATCTTTCTTGTTTTATCTAACAATTGAACGCTCAAAGTTCTACCTCCTGATTATAGCCTGTATAAATTATAGTACAAATTGCACACAAATTCAAGGTCTTATTTAACTATTTCAACACTTTATTCCTTTGACACAACATTCTTACATTCATCGTTGCTACACATTAATTTTTTGCCTTTATCAACCATTATTGCATTACATTTATCACATTTAACTGACGTTGGAAGGTTCCATGTCATAAAGTCACACTCCGGATTATGTTCACAGCCATAATAACGTCGACCTTTTTTGGTCTTTTTGACCAGGACTTCACCACCGCACTTGTGGCATTCTACACCTTCAACTTTTTCAAGGATTGGTTTGGCGTTTCTACAGTCGGGAAATCCGGGGCAGGCTAAAAACTTGCCATAGCGACCCATTTTTATGACCATATTGCGTCCACATTTTTCACATATTATATCTGTTTCTTCATCTTTCAGTTCAATTTTCTCAATTTCTTCTTCTGCAATTTTTACCTTTTTTTCAAAATTAGGGAAAAAGTTTCTAAGTACGTCTTTCCATTCCATAGCCCCAATTTCTACATCGTCCAGCTGTTTTTCCATACTTGCTGTAAAGGTCACATCTATAACACCATCAAAGTAACTGCTGATCATTTCATTAACAATCTCACCTAATTCTGTTGGAAATAGCTGTTTGTTCTCTTTTGAAACATAACCTCTTGCCATAACTGTCGCTATTGTCGGTGCATATGTACTGGGTCTTCCAACACCATTTTCCTCCAAGGTTTTAACAAGACTTGCTTCTGTATATCTAGGCGGATGTTGAGTAAAGTGTTGCTCGTCTAACATCTCCATTTTTTTCAATTTGGATGTATCATTTAATTTAGATATGGACTGCTTATCTTCTTTTTCTTCATCTTCTTTGTATACTTTCAAGAATCCGTCAAATAATTGAGTTGTCAATGCTGTTGTAAATCTGTAATTGCCTGCATCAATTTTTACAGACTTGACAATATTGATGGCCGGCATCATTCTACTGGACACAAATCGTCTCCAAATGAGATTATACAACTTATACTGATCACGGCTTAATGATCCTTTTATCTCGTCCGGGCTAAGGTGTACATAGGAAGGTCTGATGGCTTCATGAGCATCTTGAACCCCTTCCTTTTTTTTATTTTGACTATGGTCCCTATTGGCATATGTTTCACCATAATGTTCTATTATATACTCAATAACATTATTATGTGCTTCATCTGAAATTCTTGTTGAGTCCGTTCTCAAATAGGTAATCAATCCTATGGTGCCTTCATCCTTTATTTCAATACCTTCGTAAAGCTGTTGGGCAATTCTCATGGTTTTGATTGCTGTAAAGTTCAGTTTTTTTGATGCTTCTTGTTGTAAGGTACTTGTTGTAAATGGCAATACTGTTTTCTTTTTTCTTTCTTTTTCTAGTATTTGAGCTATTTTAAATGATTTGCCTTTTAGTTCTTCTAATATATCTTTGACTTGTTTTTCATTTTTTAGCTCTACTTTTTCATCTTGGGTTCCATAGAACTTGGCTGTGAAGATATCTTTGGTTTCTTTGATTTCCAGTTTGGCGTCTAAGCTCCAATACTCTTCTGGAATAAAATCGTTAATCTCATGTTCTCGATCGCAAATCAACTTCAAGGTAATTGATTGAACGCGTCCTGCACTTAGGCCTTTTCTTACTTTTTTCCATAGTACCGGGCTCATCTTATAACCGACTACCCTGTCTAGTAATCGTCGTGCCTGCTGTGCATCAACAAGATTCATATCAATTTCTCTTGCATTTTTTATAGAGTCTTTAACGGCATTTTTCGTGATTTCATTAAATGTGATTCTATAAGTACTTTTGTCTTCAAGCTTAAGAGAATGAAGTAAATGCCAAGATATGGCTTCTCCTTCTCGGTCAGGGTCAGTTGCAAGATAGACTTTTGTTGCTTTTTTAACTTCCTTACGAAGCTTAGCAAGTAGTTCCCCTTTGCCTCTTATGGTGATATATTTGGGCTCAAAGTCATTTTCAATATCAATACCTAATTGACTTTTTGGTAAATCACGGACATGACCCATAGAAGCTTCTATCTTATAATTAGGTCCTAAAAATTTTTTAATTGTTTTAGCCTTTGCAGGCGATTCAACAATGACAAGGTTCTTGGCCATAGTTATCCTCCTATAGATCTCTTAGTCCTCTTAGCGGTAAACTGCCAAGCTAGATGCCTTCACTTATGACTGCGTTTACTTTATTGCCTCTTGGATGATCTCGTATATAATATTTGTTTGGCAACTGTATGACAGCGCCTTTTATCTCAAGTTTGGTGAGTATAAATTGTAACTCATTCATGGACATCTCAATTTGTCTTGCTATCTCGTCTATAAATACCGGGGCAAGACTTATACAAGAATATACTATTTTTTCCTTTTCTTCAAGTGTTTTTTCAATTTCATCAATAATTGTGTGTTTATTTGTTGAAAAAATTGAATATTCTTCAAGTATATCTTCTACTGAAAATACCGGTTTACCACCCATCCTAACAATGTTATTAGACCCTCTATTGGTGCCGCCTAAAACATCTCCAGGTATGGCAAAAATATCTTTTCCATATTCAAGAGCAAAATCAACTGTAATGAGTGAACCGCTTTTTTCTCGCGCCTCTACTAAAAGTATGCCATCACTTAATGCACTAATTAAACGATTGCGCATAGGAAATAAACCCGGCCTTGGTACAACGTCTAAGCCATATTCTGAAATTACACACCCATGCTTTTCTATATTTGTCATTAGGGATTCATTTTCTTTAGGGTAGCAAACATTGATTCCAGATCCTAATATTGCGCTTGTAAATCCGTTGCCTTTTAGAGCACCTATGTGACTGTAGCTATCTATGCCTCTTGCCATTCCACTAATAATGTTCACTTTATTGGTTGCTAGTTGTTCAGCATAATACTCAGCCACCTTCCTTCCATAGGCGGTGCAGTTTCTAGAACCAACCATACCAATAGACAATGGATGTTCTATGAGCTTGCCTCTATAATACAGAACAAAGGGTGGGTCAAAAAGGCTAAACAGTTGTGTCGGATAGCCTTCATCCTTTATGGTTACATACTGAATGTTCAGCGCTTCTAGTCTTTTTTCATAGGCAATCAAGGACTTTAGGTCCCTTGCATCTAATAAGTTTTTCAAGTCTTTCTTATCAAATACAGGATGTTGCATACAAAGAGCTATTGCTTCTGACTTGGCATAATACAGCGTGTATGGTGTTTTAAATGTATTAAGTAGAATCTTTAATTTCTTGTACCCAATACCGGGAATTCTTGTTATCCATAACCAATATTTTCTTTGACTCATAAGACACCTACCTATTCCAATATTTTCTATCTAGTGTTCTGTATTGTATGGCTTCTGCTACGTGATTTTCTCTGATGATATCTGATGCTTCCAAGTCTGCTATGGTTCTTGATACTTTAAGGATTCGGTGGTAAGCTCGTGCACTTAAACCCATTTTCTCAAAAGCAAACTTGACCATTTTCTTGCTTTCTTGATCCAAATTGCATATTTTGTCGATGTCTGATGCGCCTAAGTGAGCATTATATATGATGCCTAGGTGCTTATGACGTTCTTCTTGGATGCTCTGAGACCTTAGAACCCTTTTCATGATGTTTTCCGAACTCTCTGATAGGTCATGGTTACTTAAGGCCTCAAAATCTATTGTAGAGGCCTCCACATGTAAATCGATACGGTCCAATAGAGGACCACTTATTTTGCTCAGATATCTTTTAATCTGCAAAGGCGTACAGCTACATTTTTCAACATCCGGATAATAACCACATGGACATGGGTTCATTGAACATACCATCATGAATTTTGCCGGAAAATCTACCGTTCTATTCACTCTTGATATGGTTACTTCCCCTTCTTCTATTGGTTGTCTAAGAACTTCAATTACGTTTTTTTGAAATTCCGGTAACTCGTCTAGAAAAAGAACACCTTGATGGGCTAAAGATATTTCCCCCGGTTTTGGCAAAGCGCCACCGCCAATCAGTGCTGCATTGGATATGGTATGATGAGGCGATCTAAAAGGCCGTTTGACGATTAAAGATTCTCCATCTTTAATTTTTCCGGATACACTATAGATCTTGGTAATGTCAATGCTCTCTTCAAAGCTTAAGCCGGGCAGTATAGAGGGTAGTCTTTTTGCCATCATAGTTTTTCCGGCTCCAGGCGGCCCAATCATAATGACGTTGTGCATCCCTGCCGCTGAAACCTCTAATGCCCTTCTCACATTTTCTTGACCTTTGACATCCGAAAAATCATAATGATAGGTTGTCTTATCTCTACAAAACAGGGCCTTAATATCTACGGTTGTAGGTTTGATAATGTGCATTCCCATTAAATGAGCCACAGCTTGTTTTAAATCATCAACACCTATGACCTTCATACCTGAAATGACGCCTGCTTCTTTTTTGTTGGCATTTGGCACCATACAATGGGTGAGGCCGGATTTGAAAGCCGAATGTACCATGGGCAGAACACCATTTACCGGTTTGACCTCACCGCTTAATGACAACTCCCCTAATATCAGCATGTCTTTGCAAGCTTCTAATAGTTCATTTTGTTTACAGGTTAATATGCCAAGCGCAATGGATAAATCATAACCGGCCCCCTCTTTTCTCAGCTCTGCCGGTGCCAGATTAATGGTAATCCTCTCTGTTGGAAAATCAAACCCGGAATTCTTTAAGGCTGTTCGAACACGGTCAACGGATTCTTTGACGGCCGAATCCGGCATCCCTACAATATCAAACCTAGGGAATCCATTGGATATATCTACCTCTACATGAACCACATGTCCCTCGACGCCTTGGAGGGCCGCGCTTAATACATGGTTGTACATCATGATTCCTCCTTGCTTTTATATTTTCACTTTTATATTATCTCAAAAAAAGAAAGCTTTTGGTCCGCTGTAAGCAGACAAAAAGCTTTCTAAATATATGATTATATTCTTGCTAAGGGTTGATTTATTTTCTTATTTTTCTTTGAGAATTTTCTTCAGTTCATCCATAAACGTGTTGATGTCTCTAAACTCTCTATATATGGAGGCAAATCTTACATAGGCAACTTCATCTAAAGTTTTGAGACTTTCCATGACGATTTCTCCAACTTGACTGGAATCAATTTCCTTTTTCATGGCATTGTAGAGTTGGTTCTCAATATCATCTACCAGAGCATCAATGCTCTTCATGGCTACCGGTCTTTTGTGACAAGATCTTACCAAACCAGACATTAGCTTATCTCTAGAGTAAGGTTCTCTGGAGTTGTCTTTTTTAACAATAATGAGTGGCATACTTTCAACGGTTTCATAAGTTGTAAACCTTTTTTCGCAGTTCTCACATTGTCGTCTTCGCCTTATGGCGTTATTCTCTTCTGATGGTCTAGAGTCAATCACTTTGATACTTTCAGTACCACAATATGGACATTTCATACTCGATTCCCTTCTTCAAGCCAAAACATGGTCCATTATCGACCATGTTTTGTTTTTTTATAATATACTATCTATTTTTTCCTTCTTTGTAAAAATGGTGGGATATCAATGGGCTGATCATCGGTTGAAATGTACTTCTCCGTTTTTGCCACCACTTCTCTTTCTTGTGAATCCTGTTTTTCCTTCTCAGCTTCCTGCTGCCCATCTACGGCCGTTTCTTTTTTTTCTTCTTTGTTCTGGCCGTATTTTGTATTGGATGATTCCATACGTTCTTTGTATGTCGTCGTTGGATAAGGATCAACAGCTTTTGTTTCAAATCCTGTTGCAATCACTGTAACCACCAACTCGTCTTCAAGATTCTCATCTATACTTTGTCCATAAATTACATTGGCATCATAACCTGCTGCTTCTTGTATTAACTGAATAGCATCATTCGCATCAAACATAGACATGTTTAAATCACCACTGATATTAATCAGCATATGCTTAGCACCATCAATGGTTGTTTCTAGTAATGGACTGGAAATGGCAAGTCGTGCTGCCTCTTCTGCTTTGTTATCACCTTTTGCTCGACCAATACCAATATGGGCTACACCTTTATCGCTCATAACAGTGGCTACGTCAGCAAAGTCCAAATTGATAATACCAGGTGTGTAAATCAAGTCAGAGATACCTTGTACACCTTGCTGTAATACTTCATCCGCCTTTTTGAATGCATCTCGCATGGTCGTTCTTCGATCTACAACAGATAAGAGCTTCTGATTCGGTATAACGATTAAGGTATCCACATTTTTCTTAAGTTCAATAATACCTTGGTCCGCATTTTGCATACGCCCTCGGCCTTCAAATTCAAAAGGTTTGGTGACCACACCTACTGTTAAAATACCTTGTTGTTTGGCAATGTTTGCTATGACTGGTGCTGCACCGGTACCTGTTCCGCCACCCATACCAGCTGTTATAAATACCATGTCATAACCTTTTATAATCTGCGCCAACTCATCATGACTTTCCTCTGCTGCCTTAAGACCAATTTCCGGTTTGGCACCTGCACCCAATCCTCTTGTTAGTTTTTCTCCAATTTGTACCTTGCTCTTTGCTTTTGATCCATTTAATGCTTGAACATCTGTATTGACAGCAACAAATTCAACACCTGTTACGGCATCCTCTACCATTCTATTAACGGCATTGTTTCCGCCACCGCCTACACCAATTACAACTATTTTTGCAATATTACTTCGATCGCTCATATTAATCTCCAACAATTCATATCCTCCTCACAGCTAAGCCATGTCATTTTTCATATATCTGTAGCACTAGGCCAATTATCACGAGTAATGTACTTTTCTTATGTCTATAATATAGTTTTTTATCTGATTAATCAACAAGTATTTCATTTATTCCGTATTTTTTTTAAAGATGAATTGCTGACCATCTTGTTCTAAGTTAAGGGTTCCTGCTAAATCAGAAGGAAGTTTTTTCATAACATCACCTGCATTCCTCATCTTCATATCCAACTGAGTCGCTTCTCCCAATACTATTTTGATGTTGTTTACATAAAGGTTCAAGGCTTTTAAATCATTCGTTGGAAACTCGATATGTGTCACCGGCACTTGATACTTTGATTTCAAGTGATGTAGTTCAAGCAGTGTCGTAAGTACTTCTCCTTTTATATCCAGCTTGTTTCCAACAACGGCACTTTTGATATAAAGCCCTTCTACAACCGGAATACCTGACTTCTGCTTTTTTTGATAGGCGATGATGATCCCATTTTTATCTAATGCAAGAAAATGGTCTTGGTACTTAATGTAATTAATCACCTCTTTTTCAGTTACAATAATGTGCAATTTATCATACCCATTATACTGAATGTCTACCTCTTTTATATATGGGTATTTTGAATAGTCTTTCTCTTGATTTAAAAAAACCTCTATCACGTTAGAGTTTTCTTGAATCTGAACCATCTCAATGATTTCTTCTTTGGTATATTGAACATTACCGCTTACAACAATATCTTTTATACTTGCAATCTCAAGAAGGGTATATAGTAAACCGACCAGTATAATGGTCACGATAATTAAACCGATTAGAAACCGACCGGAATGTCCCTCATGTTTTTCTTTTTTCCTTTTTTTCATGGTAATTACTTTTTCTCTCATCATTATAAATGATCCAATCTACTCGCATTTTGCCTGGCTATGTTTAGGACTAGGCCTAATTCTACAAGTAAGAAAATCAAAGAGGATCCTCCGTAACTAATAAAGGGTAAGGGTATACCTGTTGCCGGAATTGTGTTAGTAACAACACCTATGTTAATAAATACCTGTAAACCAATATGAATCATGACTGCTGTCACAATGAGTATCTCAACAACCGCGCTTGATGAACGGATAATCTCCAAACAACGCCATAAAAGTAAGGCAAAAAGCATAATTATTGCAATGGCGCCAAACAGCCCTAACTCTTCACAAATAATCGAGAAAATAATATCGTTATGGGCTTCCGGAATGAAGTCGATTTTTTGTATGCTTTTTCCCAATCCAACACCAAAGAAACCTCCTGATCCTATAGCATACAAGGATTGAATTGTTTGAAAACCTTTCCCTAGGGGATCTGAAAATGGACCGTTTAACCATATGTCAATTCTGGAACTTCGATAACCTGCTACCTGAAAAAAAATAAATCCGAGTATAAGGATTGGCGGTATTGCAATTAAAAATAGTTTAGGTACATTCTTATACATCACAAACACCATACCACCAATAATGGCTGTGATTACAATGGCTGTACTTAAGTTTTCAATCCCAATTAATAGCACAGGTAAAGCTGTTGCACCAAGTACAAAGCCTAGGGCTTTAAAGTTATTAATATGCTTTTCAAAGCCGGCCATCAGACTACTCATGGCCATAATAAGTACAACCTTTGCTAACTCGGAAGGTTGAATGCTTATATCACCAATTATAGTCAACCATCTCTTTGAACCGTTAATGTCCTCTGGCTGAAGTAAAACCAAAATAAGCATTATCAACATAATGATATAGAAGTACCCTGAAAACTTAAGAAATAATCTGTAATTAATTCTCGAAACCATAAACATGACAACAGCACCAATCCCAACCCACATAACTTGACGTAAGAAGAAATGATTATGGTTACCATAATGAGCGTATGCAGAATAATAGCTTGAGCTGTATATCATAACGATACCAAACACCATAAGAAGAAGTACAACAAATACCAAGGTTATATCTGTCCTTCCTTTTGTAATGAGTGCTGTCGTATTTGATTTTGCTTTCTTTTGTTCCATAGTTAACTCCCTAGTCCAATATGGACAATGATTCCAATAACACTAACAAGACACATGATAATGGTAAAGATGGTGAAAACGTAAACAATTTTCGTTTCTTTCCAGCCCATCAATTCAAAATGATGATGAATCGGCGCCATTTTGAACAATCTTTTTTTTGTTTTTTTATAATAGGCTACTTGAAGCATAACGGATATTACTTCGATTAAGTAAACCATACCTACAAATAGAATTATAATCGGTAGCTTCATATGTATGGCCGTCGCTGCAACAAGTCCGCCTAGGGCAAGGGAACCGGTATCACCCATAAACAATGTAGCCGGGTGACTGTTGTAAATCAAAAATCCTAAAAGTGCGCCAATGGCTGTTACAAGCAAAGGTGCTAAATTAGAACCAATCATAAGGTCTATGACAAGAAAAAAACATAAAACCCCAATTGTTACTGAAGTGGCCAGTCCGTCTATACCATCTGTCAAATTAACACCGTTCACTGTACCCAGTACAAAAATTAATATAAATGGTATGTAAAACCACCCAAGGTCTAAAAACCCATCTTGTATAAAGGGCACTATTAACGTTGCCACTTCTGACACAGTGCTATACTGATAGACTAAAAATACAACTGTAATCATCAACTGTGCTAGTAGTTTTTGATAGGCTTTTAAACCTAGGGATTGCTTTTTCACCACTTTGATATAATCATCTATGAAGCCAACCAATCCAAACCCAACACTGACAAGGAGAACCGGTAGGATGGCCGGTGTTTCTATGGCCATGATGCTACCGATCATCAAGATGACAGCCATAAATATCAGCCCACCCATGGTTGGTGTTCCTGTCTTTTTCAGATGACTTTTGGGCCCATCTTCTCTCACAAATTGACCGAATTTTAGTTTTCTTAAATAGGGCAAGCATAAAGGAACCAGTGCTGTTGCCAATAAAGTTGCCCCTAGGGTGACTGCAATCAGTTCCATCATTCTACCTCAAACTTTCCAATCAACGCTTCACGAATTTTTTCGAAAGCCATACCTCTTGATGCCTTTAACAATACGATGTCATAATCTAGAATATGTTCTTCTATGCTTTCTAAAAATTCTTCGACATTGTTATAATAATAGGTTTGTATGACTTCGCCTCCAAAACGTCGAACAACATCATAGGTCCATTTTGTCTCTTCTCCAATTAAAATACATACGTCGGGTCTACTCTCAACAACTTTATGGCCGACCTGCTCATGACCCTTTTTTGAATACGATCCCATTTCAAACATACTGCCAAGAATTGCCACACTTCTCTCTGTTGTCTTTTTTAGAGCACCTAAGGTTTTTAGAGCCCCTGTCATGGAGTCTACGCTGGCATTATAAGCATCATCAATAATTCTTAGTCGGTTACCAATATTGTATTCGTTTAACCGCATCTTGGCCGGTTCATACTTTTGTATCCCTTTGATAATATTTTCTTTCTCAATACCTAAGTATTCACCAATTAAGATGCCACCTACGGCATTTAATAGGATGTGTTCACCAGGGTAGTCTACTGTCAGACTATAAATACCTCGGTCTGATGCCACTGTCATTTTTTGTCTGCCCTCGTCAAGTACCTGGTAATTCACCACACAACCGTCATTTTCTTCATCATACCCATATGTTTTTACACGACGACCGTATTGATTTTTGAGTGGTCTTAAATAAGCATCGTCTCCATTTACTACTATTAAGCCTTCTTGTTGTATATGTGGTAACATTTCTGTTTTTGCTTTAAATATACCTTCTTGAGAACCAAGGAATTCTATGTGGGACAGGCCAATATTCGTAATCACACCAATCTCAGGCTTTAGGATGCTCGCCAAATAATCGATTTCACCAAAATGATTCATCCCAAGTTCTATGATTGCCACTTCCGCATCCGATTCAAGAGAGAGTATCGATAGGGGAAGACCTATATCATTGTTATAATTACCATCCGTTTTATGAACTATAAACTTGGTTTCTAAAATGCTGGCTAACATTTCTTTGCTGCTGGTTTTTCCTACACTACCTGTTATTCCAATAAAGGGAATGGTAAATTGTTGTCTATAAAAAGCTGCCAAGTCACCAAGTGCCTTTTTTGTATCCTTCACAATAATTGCCGGTACGTCTTTGGGCACTTCCTCACCAGATCTGGAAAAGACACATATGGCGCCTGCCCTATTGGCTTCATTTATGAAATCATGTCCATCAAATCGTTCGCCAACAATTGGGATGTACAAATCATTTTTCTGAACTTGTCGACTGTCTATGATGACCCGATTTATATACCCTTGTTTTAAAAATTCTTTGTGAATAAACGTACCTTCAACGGCTTTGGCTATCTGTTCTATGGATATTCTCTT
>NZ_JARGDP010000110.1 GCF_029210395.1 Petrocella sp. FN5
CATGGCCTTTTAATCGGACGGATGACACATCGTCAACTCACAGAACGTTAGGCAACATTCATAACTTAGTACAATAAAAAAACCGCCATAACCGGCGGCTATTGTTACAATAATTTCATAAAGTCCTCTAAGGAGATGTTGGCTTGTTCAAGTATACTCTTTAAAGTTCCTTTTGCAACTTCTGAATGCATTGGAATTATTAAAACTCGTTGTGGTATTGAATCATTTTTATATTTTGCATGACTGCCTTTTTGAGATACTTTTTCAAATCCAATTTTTGATAAGGCTTTTATAATCTCTTTTGGAGTTAATATTGGATATTTAGATCCCATTAAATAGCAACCTCCAATGTTGTAACAAATATTTGATGGTGTTCTATATCAGCCACATCATCTTCATAATACAATTGTATAGCTTCAGTAAGATTGGAGATTGCTTCTTCTATAGTTCTTCCTTGAGAAGCAACATTATTTTCAACACATTTTGCGACATACCAATCATCTTCTTTTTGAATGATTGCAGTGACTTGTACACTCATGGTAACACCTCTTTTCAATAAGTGATTGTATTTGATTTTATTATATCATGGTATAAGAGATTTGAGAAGAATTGTAGTTTCAGATGTGGATAAATCGGATAATAACTTGGGTTTTCGTTAGGAACATCGCCTAACAGCATGTTGACAAAACTCTATCTGCTAACCGAGTCGGGGTCGCATTAGCTGTTCGCGAGGCTCACAAGCATGAGCTCGCCCTGTAAGCAGATTGGCGTCGTCAACACACAGGACGTTATGTGACAGTATTAATCTGGTTTTAGTAATGAAAGATGATACAGAAGAAAATATTTTCATGAGGTGATCTATATGAGTTTTAAGAAATTTTTAATAGTAGTTGTAGCTTTAATAGTGTTTTTTTACGTAGTTTTATTAATTCCGAGAAGCTATGATAATAGCTATTCTGGTATGTTGATACGACTTGGTGATTCAGATGTTGATTATTCTGAATCAATCAAAGTAGAGCTTAATGGAAAGTTAAAGAAGAGCATATTCTTAAGTAAGACATTTGTAGGTACTTTGATGTTTAATGGTGTTAATATTCTTAATGAATATGATGATGTAAGTGAGATTATAATTGATATGGATGAACAGGATTCTCCATTAGGTAGTGGCATAATGATATATCAGCATGAGACTCCGATTACTAAGCTTGATTGGCCCTGGATAGGGAATATAATATTTGCGGATGATATGGATAGTATTGTTATTAGTGTTGCTGAGAATGGTGGTTGGACAGAAGAAAGTGGTTTGGTGATTGTGGCACCAGCAGATACTCGTTTAGATGCTTTAGACAGTTTTAGTACAATATTTTATCAATGATTGCTGGTGTTGCAATCAGGTTGAGATTGTGAAAGGTATTGGACACGGTTTAGGGTTATCTGGTGTAGACGATTAATACCGTCACATAACAGCACGTTGCATACATGGATAGGAAATCGGATGGATGTCCACGTCTTCAACCTGCGGAACGTTAGGCGATATAATTAACTATTTTTGTGACACACAGGGAGTGATTACATGAAAGATTGGAATCCAGATCTATATAAAAGATTTGAAAAGCAAAGAACACAACCAGTCAAGGATTTAATAGGCAGTATTGAAATAAAGCACGTTAATAGAATTATTGATATTGGATGTGGACCCGGTAATAGTACTGAACAATTAGCTCTACGATGGAAGGATGCATCAATAATAGGTATTGATAGTTCCGCGAATATGATTAAAGAAGCCAATGAAAGGTTGCCTCATATTCAGTTTGAAGTACGAGATGCTAATCATGATTTATGTGGTTTAGGTCAATTTGATTTAGTTTTTTCGAATGCTGCCATACAGTGGATGCCAAACCATCATGAATTATTACATAAGTTTTTCGGATTAGTTCAAGTAGGAGGTGCACTAGCAGTACAGATTCCTAGCGTTAGTAATATGGGCATACAAAGAGCGGTTAAAGAAACGGCTATAAGTGAGAAGTGGAACGGTAGATTTATAACGAATTCATATTTAAATTATGAAAACACAGAATACTATTATAATATATGTAGTGAGTTAAGCGAGGAAGTTTATATATGGGAAACGGACTATTACCATGTAATGGAAAATCATCAAAGGATAATTGAATGGTATAAATCAACAGGTATGAAACCATATTTAGACGCATTAGATACTCAGGGTGAAAGAATGGAATTTGAAGAAACTGTATTAGATAAGATTCGGATATATTACAAAGAACAGCGAAACGGTAGAGTATTATTCCCTTTCAGGCGCATATTCTTTATAGTTTACAAGGAATAATTCAAGGCTATCGGTTACTTCCGTTAATTACATCGCCTAACAGCATGTTGACAACACTCAATCTGCTAACCGAGTCGGGGTCGCATTAGCTGTTCGCGAGGCTCACAAGCATGAGCTCGCCCTGTAAGCAGATTGGCGTCGTCAACACACAGGACGTTAGGCGACAGAATATACTAGTGAATAAATTAAAGATGGAAGGAGTGTGCGTATGAATACTAAGTATGTATTGGGTTTTGTTACGGTCATTATGTTGACGAGTTGTCAACCACATTCAAACGATGATTTAGATTATGAAGTTTTGTATAATGAACAGCTAGATATTGTTGATGAGATTACACAAGAGAATGAGCAATTAGAAAGTGAATATACGAATCTGGAGGCTAAACTGAAGGAACAGAATACTGCAAACAATAGTACAGACTCGGAACCAGCTGAGTTTTTGGATGCGTTAGATGAAGTTAACGATTCCATTGAAGAATTAATTGATTTTTACAACTCCGAGATGAATGATGTTGGAATAGGCTCAGGGTATGGTGAAGCGTTTGGAGATGAAATTATTTATTACTACTTTAATTTGGACTTTGATGAGTTTATGACGGCGATTTTGAAGGTGCCATTTGGCAGGATAGATAATCTTGCTGCCAATATGGTTACATCATTAAATATGAAATATCAGTATGAAGAGATTAGTGAGAACGAGTACAAGTATTTTATTAAAGAGTTTGAAGATTTAAGTAGAGAAACTGAAATAAATGAAGAGTATAGGCAATTCGTGTATGAGATTCTTGCTCATGTATATAGCAATTAATGGTAAGTGTTCGTCTCCGTATATTCCATCGCCTAACAGCGAGTTGACGACATGGCCTTTTAATCGGACGGATGACACATCGTCAACTCACAGGACGTTAGGCGACAGATTATCCCTGTTTAAAGCAACGAGGTGAATATATGGGTAAATTTGAGGATAACATAATTAATATACTTGAAGAAATTATTGGTGAGGAAGCTATACATCAGAAAACATTTGATTGGTTATGCAATAGTCATCTAGTAGTTGAAGATAATTATACTAATAAGTTGCTAGATAAGATATTTATATCTTTAGGTGGAAATTTAGAAGGTTTGTCTAAAAAAAGAATTACCAAATTGAAAGTTGATGCATTTTTTAGTGGTATTAATTGCATTTTTGAGATAGATGAATTACAACATTTTACTACATATAGGTTGAATTCCTTGAACTTGATTAAGGAATATGAGCATATGGTTTTAGGCTTTGACTTAGATAATTACATTAATTATTGCGAAGATAATTATAAGAAAGCAGTTCATAAAGGTCAGAAAGGATATAGAAGAAAAACAAAGGATTTCCCCAATAAACATGGTAGGGCTATTCAAAGAGCATATTTTGATTCATTAAGAGATTTAGTGGTTCCAATATATTTAGAAAAACCTGTAATAAGACTATCTGAATTTGAATTATTACAAATGGATACAAGAGACATCAAATGGTATATTGCAGATAAGATATCAAGATATATTCAGTGACAAAAGGACGGGATAATCCATCGCCTAACAGCGAGTTGATGATATGGGTTTTGAACAAGGATGGATACCACACATCGTCAACTCACAGAACGTTAGATGACAGTGCGTACTGGTTATAAATTGCGTATAGCAAATACGTTTATTTAAAAAGCAAATGTAAATCTATATTAATGAGGTATTCGAAATATAAATAATGCAGAAATTATTTAAGTTGTTAATAAAGAAGGTGGATTATATGAACACATTATTAATTGTTATACCAATTTTATTTATAAGGTACGGGCTACTAAGTATTTTAAACCGGGAATCGTTAAAACGAGCAGGTTTCTTTGCTCCTTTAAAGGGGAGAGAAAAAGTAGCATTCTGGGTTTATCAAATTACAACAATCTTCATTGTGCTAAAATTATTATTTCTCAGAATCAGAACCGACTCTGATTGGTTTTATATAGGCCTGATTACATATAGTTTGGGACTAATTTTGTATATTGTATCTATAGTAAATTATGCTATGCCTAAAATGAATGGAATAAATGTAAATGGGTTATATCGTATATCTAGAAATCCTATGTATATAGCATATTTCATCTATTTCGTTGGGTGTACATTACTAACACATTCATGGATATTACTTGCGTTATTATTAGTTTTCCAAGTATCAGCACATTGGATAATTCTTTCAGAAGAAAGATGGTGTATTATGAAATTTGGAGATGAGTACATAAAATATATGAATAAAGTGAGACGTTATATTTAGACAACTTTTGATTGATATATCGCATTCTATTCTTATGGCTACAGGTAGTTTCCGTACGCACCATCATCTAACACGACAATTCCCATCATGCCCCCGACCTTAATCGCGTTGGGAAGTTGAACGTTTTGGGCACGACGGGAACTGCGGGAACGTTATATGCAATAAAAAACTAGCTTATTGAAGAGCTAAAGCCAAAAGATACTACTTTTAACTGAAGGGATAAGAAAAATATGAAACAGGATTACAAGAAGAAAGATAATGATTCCTATATAATAATTCTACTAGCATTATTAGTGTCAATGACAATTGGTTTAATATTATTAGGTTTTTCCTTCAGTTATCTATATGGAGAAGACTTAAATATTATTAAGATATTGAAGTCTTCTAAAGATGTAGTGATTGTAGTATTAGTTTATTCAATTTCATTTGCTGCAATTGTAAAGTTTACAAACATATTTGGGGATTTGTCAGTAGGTAAAAGCATTCTAATAATTATTTCAATACTTATTGTTGGAACAACTGTCCATACATCAATTTTTAAAATTTTTCAGGGTTGGTTTGTGCGTTCAGCATCTGATTTTTTTACGGATGTGTTTTATAATATCGTATTTGGTGGTTTACCAATAGTACTTGGAGTAGTTATTATTAAACCGTGGAGAAGATTTGTTAACTTTTTTCTTAGTGTAATATATGTACCAATTGCAGGTTATACAATTTTATTTTGGGGACTAATAACTACAGGAGTAATCTTCGATGACTGGTTGTAATATTGGTATATGCCTGTTACCGTTTTTTACAGCATATAACAGCATATTAGCGATATGGGTGTTTTAATCGGAAGGTTACCACACATCGCTAATACACAGG
>NZ_JARGDP010000111.1 GCF_029210395.1 Petrocella sp. FN5
ATAGCATCTTCACCCTCTGTTTCATAGAAAAAAAGCAGGGTTATCATAACCTTTATTAATATCAACATCGACTATGAAGTTCCTGAAATAGTGTGTATGAATGGAGTAAGTCAGCATGGATGCTGACCGTCGACTTTTGGTGCAGGAAGCACCAACTGGAGACCGTAATCATACAGACTATGTAAGGGTTTTTATAGGACCTCTCTACAAGCTATAAATCAAAAAAAGACCCTATAAGAGTCTTCTTTAGAAGTGAGCAAGCCGATAAGCCGAGTTCTGTCTTGAACGGTCATCTGTCTAGTCTTATTGTCACCAATAAGCTCAAGCGACTAACCAAGTGCTAAGCGGGCCGCCATCACACTTTAATGTCTTGCACCGAGTGGGGTTTACATATGCCTCTCTTGTTACCAAGAAAGCGGTGAGCTCTTACCTCACCTTTCCATCCTTACCATGTAATGAAACATGGCGGTTTATTTCTGTTGCACTATCCTTAGAGTCGCCTCCACCAGCCGTTAACTGGCACCCTGCCCTATGGAGCTCGGACTTTCCTCGCCTAGATTGCTCTAAGCGCGACCGTCTAGCTTACTCACCTTGGTACTATATCATAGCTTATATAAATATGCAATCCAAATTCCTTTAGCGATCTTCTCTAAAATAGGGTACACCAAGTCCTTTTGGCGGTGCATCTTCTTTAGACTTTCTAATAGAACTAAGAATCAATACAATGATCGTAACTGCGTATGGCAGAACATCCAGTAGATTCTGAGAAATACTAAGATGCTGCAATCTAAATCCAATAATGCTTAACCCTCCAAACAGATAGGCACCAAATAAAGCCATTATAGGATTCCACTTCACAAAAATAACTAAAGCAATAGCAATCCATCCTCTTCCGGCTGTAATGTTATCTTGCCATTGTGGCACATCAACAACTGATAAATAGGCACCTGCCATGCCACAAAGAGCACCGCCAAATAAGATATGTATATACTTGTATAGATTGACATGTATACCGGATGCATCTGCTGCACTTGGGTTCTCACTAATAGCAATTAAGTTCAAACCGAATCGAGTCTTATAAAAATATATGCCCAAGCAGATGGCCATTATATATCCGATATATACAAAATAATCATGTCGAAATAAAATCGGTCCAATAAAGGGCAAATCACTTAATAAAGGTATCTTTACCTTAGCAAAAGAATCAATGACTCTATCCGGCATTTTTTGACCAATAAATAACGTGCCTACAAAACTGGCAATGCCCGTTCCAAATATGGTTAATGCCAACCCTGAAACAACTTGATTGGCTCTTAAACTTACAGTAAGAAAAGCATATATAAGTGCTCCAAGAGCGCCCGCAACTGCTGCACCGAGTATAGCTATAATCCCACTTCCTGTATAAAAACCCATCCCAAATCCTGCGACCGCACCTATAAGCATCATACCTTCTACACCTAAGTTTAGGTTGCCTGATTTTTCTGTAAGCATTTCACCCAGTGTGGCAAAGAGCAAAGGCGTACCTGCAATAATCATAGCAAATAAAAAGGATGTCATTTACGCCACCTCCTTTTCCATGACGGAATTTCTTACCAACTTATACTGAATAAAAAACTCACTGCCAATTACAAAGAATAAAATTACACTTTGCAAAATACCTGCTGCCGATTGGGGAATCTGATAAGCTGTTTGAATAAAACTACCACCTTTAATCATGATTGCAAAAAGAAGGGAAACTGGTATGATAATCACAGCTTTAAGCCCGGATAACCATGCCGTAATAATAGCCGTATAACCATAGCCGGCGGCAACTTGCGTTGACAAGGTTTGATTCACCGCTGAGGCTTGCATCATACCGACAATACCTGCAATACCGCCACTAATGAATAACGCCGATAGGATAACCTTTTTCACATTCATACCGGCATATTTTGCTGTATCCATGCTTTCTCCCACCACAGCAATCTCATAACCTGCTTTTGAGTAATTCATCATGATGGCTATAATGATGACTAAAAAAATAGCTATCACCCATCCGATGTGTACACCAAAAAGCTTTGGCATAATGGCTGAATCCATAAAATTGGCAATCTTAGGAAATCCTAAAGAACCGGGATCTTTCCATGGACCGTACTGAAGATAAGTAACCCACTTTAAAGCAACATAGTTCATCATCAGTGTAAAAATCGTCTCATTTGTGCCAAATTGAACTTTGAAAAATGCCGGAATAAGTGCCCACAAGCCACCACCTATAAAACCAGCTAGAAACATAGCCGGTAACAGTACCATCTTAGGTAAATGGTTATAGTTAAGCGCTAAATAACTGGCAGCTAAAGCGCCTACAATAATTTGCCCTTCTGCACCGATATTCCAGAATTTCATCTTGAACGCAATCATGATACCAATAGATGTAACCACCAAAGGTATGGTTATGGTTAAGGTATCACGGATTCTATGAGCCGAACCAAAAGCACCTTCTACCATAGATAAGTAAACATTCATCGGATTGTGACCAAGGGCACCAATAAAAATAGACGTTAGTAAGAATGCGAATATTATTGAAAGAATGCGTATGACGGCTGCCTTCTTACTGGTCATATCTGTTCTCTTTACCATTCTCATTGTGCCATCACCAACCCTTCTAAACGTTCGCCTGCCATCATAAGTCCTACTTCTTCTCTTGTTGTCCGTTCAGCATATACGATACCGGTTACCTCACCTTGGCAAATCACCATAATTCTATCACATAGCTCTAGAAGAACATCCAAGTCCTCACCAATGAACAAAACACCAACATTTTTTTTCTTCTGTTCATTGACCAGATCATAGATCGTATGGGTTGCGCCTATATCTAGACCCCGAACAGCATAGGCCGTAATTAGAACATTGGGATTGGTATCAATTTCACGTCCGATTAGTACTTTTTGAATGTTGCCGCCGGATAATTGTTTAACCGGATGATGTACGCCTGGTGTTTTTATTTCTAGGGTTTCTATCATTTTCTCACAGATACCTTCTATTGGTTTTCTCTTAATCATGATACCTTTTTGATTATGATGTTCTTTCAAGAGATAATTATCCACCATATCCATAGAAGCAACAAGTCCCATACCCAAGCGATCTTCCGGTATAAAACTCATACTAATCCCCTTCTTTATAATACTTCTTGGGGATTTACCAATGAGACTTTCTTCCTTATAAATAATTTCACCGGAATGAACCGGATATAAACCGGCTATGGCTTCACATAATTCTTTCTGCCCGCTACCGGACACACCGGCGACACCTAGAATCTCGCCTTCATAAAGCTCAAATGAAATGTCTTTAAGTACTTTAACATGTTCTTGATCTATGGCATTTAATTTATCCACTTTAAGCAATCGATTGCCTCTCTTTACCAAAGGACGTTCGATTGATAGATTGACCGACTTACCTACCATCAAGTCAGTAAGCGCTCTAGGCGTTGTCTCTTTGGTAATAAGCGTGCCAACTGTCGTTCCTTTTCTAAGGACTGTAACTTTATCTGATATTTCCATAACTTCATTCAGCTTGTGGGTAATAATGATAATGGCACATCCTTCTTTTGCCATATTTTTCATGATTTTAAATAGTTTTTTCGTTTCTTGAGGTGTCAAAACCGCAGTCGGTTCATCCATAATCAATATATCCGCACCTCTGTAGAGTACTTTCAAGATTTCAACAGCTTGCTTTTCACCAATGGACATATCGTAGATCTTCTGATCAGGATTGACCGTCAAACCAAATTGGTCGATGATTTCCTTAAGATCCTTTGATAATTTCTTGCGATGTAAAAAAAAGGACCCTTTTTGGCCCATAATAACATTCTCTTTTGCTGTTTGAACCTCGACCAGTTTATAATGCTGATGAATCATACCAATGCCTTTTTCAATGGATTCTTTGGGACTACCGATTTTTGTAGGCGTGTTGTGAATATAAATAGAACCGCTGTCAGGTTTATAGATACCTGACAGCATGTTCATTAATGTGCTCTTACCTGCGCCATTTTCACCGAGTAACGCATGTATTTCACCTTTATTCACTTCAAAATTAATATGATCATTTGCCTTAACTGTACCAAAGGTTTTGCATATGTTTTCCATTTTTACAAAAACTTGATCCTTCATGGCAAACTCCTTTAATGACTTAATATTTTATGGTACAAGGTCAAAACTAAGTTTTTACACCTAAACCACTCTATTCAACATTACCAATAACACCATCAACAAACCACATCATGTTTAGCATTTCGCCGTCTGTCATAGCCGCACCTTCTGCAACAATAACTTCACCAGCTTGATTGGTCAAAGGACCATCAAATACAAGTTCAGATCCGTCAAGAATTTGAGCGGTTGCAGCATCTACTGCTTCCTGAGCGCCTTCTGGTGCATTCTCAGTTAAGGGTGCAAGTGCTACAATACCATCCTCCATACCGCCCCAGTAAGCGTGAGAAGCGAAAGTACCATCAATAACTGCTTGAACTTGCTCTACATAATAAGGTCCCCAGTTCCAAACAGGCGCTGTCATATATGCTTTTGGTGCCATTGCACTCATGTCTGTGTTGTAACCAACTGACCATACGCCACGTTCTTCAGCTGCTTGTTGCGGTCCTGCTGTATCTTGATGTTGAGCTATAACATCTGCTCCGTTATCTAACATTGCAATCGCTGCCTCTTTTTCTTTAGCAGGATCATACCATGTAGATGTCCAAACAACTTCTACTTCTACATCCGGATTAACAGATTGTGCTCCTAGTGTAAATGCATTGATACCACGAATTACTTCTGGAATTGGGAAAGCAGCTACATAACCGATTTTATTGGTTTCGGTTTTCATACCTGCAACAATACCGGATAAATATCTTGCCTGGTAAATTCTTCCGAAATAATTTGCCATATTGTCGGTTGTTTTATAACCTGAACAATGCATAAAAGCAACTTCCGGAAAATCACCGGATAGTTTTTCCATAAAATCCATATATCCGAAGCTGGTTGCAAATATAATGGTTGCACCTTGGTCTATCATGTTACGCATCTCTTGTTCAACGTCTTGAGTTTCTGGAACGGATTCTTTGTAAATGGTTTTAACACCCAGTTCCTCTTCTAAGAACAAACGACCTTGATCATGGGCATATGTCCATCCACCGTCACCAATTGGTCCGACATAGATAAATCCAACTGTAACATCCTCACCTGTTGACGTCTCAGTGTCCATACCTTCTGTAACTTCTGTTTCAGTTGCTGTTTCACCATATGTTTCTTCAGTTGGTGTTTTTTCACCACACGCTGCAAGTGATAGAACAAGTGTTAGTACCATGAGTAATGCTAATATTTTTTTCATTTTTTTCCTCCTAATAAATAATATGCTTTTTGTTTTCTTTTTATGCCCCCTGAAGCAGTTACCGTTAAATATTTACTTGTATTTAATCCTCCTTTCAGAAATAAGCT
>NZ_JARGDP010000112.1 GCF_029210395.1 Petrocella sp. FN5
ATAACATGAATCCGTCATTTTGGGATAAGATAATGTCTTTTCATGTTGAAATCAGGTCGTTTCATGCATAGGACAGTTTTTTGTGTGTTAAATCAAATATAATGGCTAAGAATCAACAAAACTATTATTTTATGGAGGAATATTAATTATGAAAAAAATATTATTATTTATGGTAGTGATTGCTTCGTTATTTACATTTGTAGCATGTAGTGGAGGGTCAATTGAAGAAGGTCATACAGATGCTGAGGCAAAAGTTGACACAGAAGTAGATCAGGATCAATCAGAAGAACAAATAAGAATTGATGAAAATAATGCTGTTATACTACCAAAACTCACTGAAATTGAAGTAACCATCATGGATATTGAAACCATTGTGGCTGATCATGACTTAGGCGAAGAATATCAATCAGCGGTTGACACATTAAAAGAACATCTTAGAGACATTACTGATAATCATCAGAAAATAATTGATATGGGTGGCTACCTAGGCGGAACAGATGAATTCGTTGCGGTATTAGATGGTGTAATTGAAAACAATCAGAACGTATTGGATTTAATGATATATGAATTAAAATATTTCGAACAAAGGGACAAACTAATTGATAAAGAAAACGAATTGATTGATCTTGTGAACACAGTGGTAGTAAGCGCACAGGCTAATGGTTGGGAAGCAGATGAATTTTTTCTATCTGAAATAGGCGCAGTGTATAGTTTTATGGACGAAGTGCAACTTGCAATTGAAGGTTCAGAAGTCATTGAAGAGACTTACATGAATGAAAAATTCGCGCAGATTGATCAACTAATTCCTTTGTTTCAGGATTATTTAATAATGGTTTCTGAACCATATGTAGAATAGTCAATACTTATAATCTACATCAACCTTAGATATTTCGTGATAAAAATAGGCCAGTTCATGGATGAGACAGTTTTTTACGTGTTAAATGGTATATCCTTACTAAGGATAAAAAAATCATCATAATAATATATGGAGGCATAATGAATATGAAAAAAATATTTACAGCATTAGTCGTAATCGCTACATTATTTACCTTTGTTGCTTGTGGAAATAACGACGAAAACAATGCAGCAGTACAAGCAAAGATGGATGAGGCAGAAGCATTAGTACAAGAAATCTACGATTGGTATGAAGACAATGGTCTACTAGAGGGAGAATATGAAGCGGAGTTTAGACCACAAGTGGATCAACTTCTTTCAACAATGGAGGAAACTAAAGGATATAATCAACAAATTATTGATCGTGGTGGCTATAGTGATGAAGAGACAAGGACAATGTTGGAATCATTAGATAGTGATATTGCCATATATAAGAAAGTATTAGAAGCGGGCGAGTAATCAAAGAAAGCATAGAGAGCGCTTTAGGATATCAAAGGTTTCCGAGAGCGCTTTATTAATTATGGAGGTATATCAATGGTTTATATAACAGTAGTTGGGATTCTAATGATACTTGTTTTTTGGATTATTTCAGTACAACGCACTTTTGTTGTATTGGATGAAAACATTAGTAATTCTATGACACAGATTGGTGTTCAACTATCCTCCAAGTGGGATCTGTTAATTTCTCTTTTAGATTTAACCCTCAATTATAATCAACCTGCACCACAGATATTAATAGAAAAAATCAAGGCTAAAAATTCAATTACAAGGGATTCTTCGCCCGATGATATAAGAATACAGGAAGATATTATGGCAGAAGCAATGGCGAGAATTATGACAATTGCAGAAAGTTTTCCTGATATAAAAACGAATGAAACCTTTACGAAAAACATGAATGCAGTAGATCAATATGAAAAGATGGTGCGAACAAGCAAACTAATATACAACGAAAGCGCCACTAAGTTGAATCATGCCACTCATATGTTTCCTGCAACCCTGATAACAGGCATGTTAGGTATTAAGAAGCGCGTTTATATAAAGATAGAGGATATACCCTAGATTCTACGTCAGAACTTTAAAAAGCACCCTCAAAGACTTGATAAATATTTGATCTTTTACATATTCGACCTAAAAAGTTCGAATCCCTCTATTCGTGACGAAAAAAAGGCGCTTCGTGTAGATGGATGAACTAAGTGTTTTTTTAATTGATATAATCGTATGGGTTAAACTACATGAATGATTAAGGCTACTTGTTCATAAACATTGAAATAACACAACATAGGCATTATCGGTTTATTATTAAAACTCTATAATGTCTCACACAAGGAGGTTTTTATTTTATGAGAAATAAATTATCACGCACCATTTTTTTTCTTTTACTAAGCGTATTAATTTTTGCAACTCCTGTTATGGCGACAACAGTTGTAACCGGTGGTGCAACCAAAACATCTGCAACACCGATTTATAAATTAACAGAATCGGTACATGTTGGCCATGCTGGATCATGGTTTAAAATTGTGCCTAAACAAACCGAGATTTATACCTTTACACTTACTGGGACGGGCAACGTGGTCAATCTTGCTGTATATAACGCGTTATTTACGCAAAATTCAAGTTTGTCGGGTGGTGCTGTAGGCGATAAAACTGTATCTATTAGCTGTACTGCAGGGAACCCATACTACATTCTTGTTTCGATGACCTCACCAAGTACGCCTGGTCCAGAAACCCTTACAATCAGCGGTGATACAATTCGGGGAGTGATTTTGTCGGCTGATACAACCAGCAACGATGTAACTTCTGATTTGGATATTACATTTGAATCTGATGGCAACTATGAATCCGCAGTTTCAAGTGTTAGTTTTGATGGGACTCTTTTGACGAACGATACTGATTATACAGTGAGCAGCGGAAAGATCACATTAAAGCCCAGCGGTGGGAAGCCTTGCCTACAAACTGTCGGGACTGGTACGGTATTAGTAACAGCCACTGGATATGAAGACTCAAGTGTAAGTCAGACTATTAATCCCGGACCAGCTCATAGTCTAGAAATAACACAGGCAGTTACGGCTCCAGCATCTAATGGTGGTGTTTTTGTTCAGCAGCCTAAAGTTACATTAAAAGATCTATACGGAAATATCTGTACCAATGACAACGCAACGGTTATTACGACATCCCGCTTTGACGATGGTAACTGGACTCTTACAGGAACTACTACAGCCACTGCAAACTCAGGTGTAGCCACCTTTGTCAATCTAGGAGCGACCAATGGCGCAGTTGTGGCAGGTGCCCAGCTGGGATTTGATACAGGGGCTTTATCACAAGTAATCAGTAGCGCAATAAGCCTTCCGGCTCCAGCACCTACCTATACCATGACAGCCATAACAAATCAGACATTAACAACAAAAACAGTTGGTTATGGTGCAGATACTCAGGAAACAAAAACGTTGACTATTACAAGAACGGGAACAGGCGATCTTAATGGACTTGCTACAGCATTAAGCGGGGCAAACCCAGGAAGCTTCACCATAACACAACCCACTGTAACAACCTTAAATGATGGAATACCAAATACAACCTTTACCATAAAAGCAAATGACGGACTTGCGGTTGGCACCTATTTTGCAACTGTAACGATATCATCAACCAACATGACAGATGAAACTTTTACAGTAACTCAAGTGGTAAATGCGACTTCAGGAGGAGGTTCCGGCGGCGGGTCTGGCAGTAACAGAACCACTAGCTCAACTACATCCCCTGCTGTTAAGATTCTAAACGATATCACGACACCGGATGAGTATAAACTAGAAATTAGTCTTCAGAAAAATGGTGAAGCAAGAATTGAATTGATTTCTACAGGTAATGGACAAGCCACTATCACTGGAAACATACTCAACCAACTATCTGAATTGCAAAAGCCGCTGAATATTGTTGGTCAGGGGGTCAACCTGCAGTTTGCCACTGACTCTTTGAAAACTTCTCAAATTACAGGACAGAACAATAATTCAACTGTTCAAATTGGCGCAGAAGCGGTAACTAATACGGAGAAAGATGCAATAATGGCAGCAACTTTGATGGGTGAAAGTACTGGCATTTTTCAAGTGGGTGGACAAGTTTTCAGTTTTACTGCCCAGTTAAGCACTTCTAGTGATGGTAAAACGAGTTCTGAGAAAATCACCAGTTTTGCGGAACCGGTAGCAGTAACCATAGATTTATCCGGCTTGACTTTGACATCAGAACAAATCAGCCAGTTAACAGGGACTCGCTTGGAAAAAAATGAGCAAGGTGAAATAGTGCCCGAATTTTTAGGTGGAACTTATGATGAAGCCAATAAAACCTTTACCTTCTATACGGATAAGTTCAGTCTTTATACAGTATTACAAAAGAACGAAATAGTGATTTTGAATCTGACCATTGGCAATGCAATTACTAAATTAAATGGCGAGGAAAAAACAATAGATGTTCCACCTAGCCTTATTAATAATCGTACCTACGTGCCGCTTCGCTTCATTGGTGAAGCACTGGGTGCCAGCTTTGACTGGAACGACAAGACAAAGACTGTAACCTTTCATAGGGACGACCAAGAAATAGCTCTCACCGTAGGGGAGACTATCCCTGGAATGGATACACCGCCTACTATCGTTAATGGTCGCACAATGGTTCCTTTGCGCTATATATCAGAAACCTTTGGAGCTCAAGTAATGTGGTTCCCTGCTAGTCAGTCGGTAAGCGTCGTAAAATAGAAATATAAAGTAAGTATTTCACACAGTCCAGTTATGTGGAGTGTGTTTTGAGACTGTAAAGGGTTGAAAATAGGACTGTGAGAAACGGTAGTGATGTGGCTGTGAATATTGCAAACAAAAATGTTTGAATCGTAGCTATAAAAATAGTATAATTTTAATAACAGTCATAAAGATGCAATGATATAATGAATGAGTAACTTAGTAATATCATTATCAAATAAGGAGAAGTTGGGTTTATGAAAAAATGGAATGATACTGGTCAATAAGATTATTACGTCCGAGGTCCACCTTGCTAAGTATAGAAATTTATAATAAATCTATTATTAGAAGGAAGGACTAATGTAGTGAATATTAAATTTTATTATGCTTACAAACTGTTTAAGGATACCATGCCTATATATCCTGTTTATATGTTAATGTTTCAGGCAAAAGGGTTATCGTTAACACAAATATCTTTTTTGCTTGCCATATGGTCTTTATCAGTAGTTTTACTTGAAATACCAACAGGTGTTTTAGCTGACCATTGGAGCAGAAAAAATATGCTGATTATTGGAGGGTTGTGTAAAGCACTCGGCTACATAACTTGGTTTTTTTCAGAAGGCTTTGCATTGTTTGCTC
>NZ_JARGDP010000113.1 GCF_029210395.1 Petrocella sp. FN5
TATTTAGGTCTTAAATCTATCAGATATCATAGCGCCTACAAAGTAATACTACCTAATGTATGTACCACCATTTACATCTATATTTTCACCATTTAAAAAAGTATTTTCTATACAAAATGAGACTGCAAGAGCAATATGTTCACTTTGGCCATTTCGTTTTAGTGGATTTGCATCAGCCCATATTTTCATTTGCTCTTTTGTTGAAACCTTATCATGAAATGGTGTATCGATAACACCCGGTGATATTGTATTTACACGTATTTTTGGTGCTAATTCTCTCATAAGCCCTCTTGTAAAAACATCAACTGCACCTTTTGAAGCTGCATACATTGTAGCTCCAGGTGCACCATGCCGAATAACAACAGAAGCAATGTTCACTATATTAGGATTTGTTCCCTTATTAAGGAGTTCAATTGCTAATGAAGTAATTTTAAACAATGAAAATGTATTGAGATTAAACACTTCTTGCATATGATTCCAAGTGAGTTCAGTGGCAGGAACGCGTTTCACAAGTCCTCCTGCATTATTTACAAGAACATCTAAATAATCCGTATGCTTTTTAACTTCTTGCATTAACGCTATACAGTTTTCTTCTGTTGTTATATCACATTGAATTAAGTGTGCAATACCACCCATCTTTGTCACTTCTGATGCCACTTGAACTGCACTTTCTTTAGATTGATTGTAAACCAAATATAATTCATTATTCTTTGCTAAAGTTTTAGCTACTGCAGAACCAATGCCTGTACTTGCACCTGTTATTAATATTTTCATATAGCCTCCATTTTATCTTCTCTTTATTATTATAACTTCTGAAAACAACCTATGCTTTATACGCATACTTTTTAGGATTCATAAATATTTTTCTCCCAATGATAAAGATGTCTCTGACTGAATAGATACCCATTATTATCCCCGAAATCGGGATGGGAGCATAAAATAACTTTCTTGGTATTTTAAATATCGGTGACCATGCTGTCGCTTTACTAATGAGTACTAAGCTATACCTTACCATAAAATAGATAAATATCAATCCTATAATACTTATTATAAGTTCAAGAATATGCTCTTTTTTTGTTCCCATAAACTTTTCACTCAAAAAATCAATTCTAGAATGTTCATGTCTACGCCATAAAAAAGCAGCGCCAAAAAAACTCAAGCAAGTAAAGGATAACTCTACAATCTCATCAAACCACCCCATTGAAAAAAGTGGAATAAATCTAACAAATACATTTAGTGATAATAGGGTAAATAATATCACAAGAAATGAAACACAAATAGCTTGAAGTGTTATATTTATACTTTCATCTATTTTTATAAGTACCTTCATTTTATGCCTCCTATCTAAATAAGTTTGGTATTAATAATGATATTTGTGGTATTGCTGCAACCGCTAATAATACAATGAAAATACCAACTATATAAGGGGATACTTCTTTACTTAGAGCACCTATTTTTACATCACTAATACTCGATACTGCATACAAGCACATTCCGACAGGTGGTGATAAGAGTCCAATCATGGATGCTAAAATCATGACAACACCAAATTGAATAGGATCAACACCCAATTGAAGTATAATAGGCATAAATATGGGTATTGTAATCATAAGTACAGCAATGCCTTCTAAGAACATGCCAAGAACAATCAAAATGCCAATAATAATTAATAATAAAATATATTTATTATCACTTATACTTGTTAGTGTAATAATAATTTGTTCAGGTACTTTTAAGAACGTTAGTAACCATCCAAAAAAACCGGCTGCTGAAATTATAAACATAACTTTTACTGTATGAATAACTGTATTTGTTAATATACCAATAATCTTTTTTAAACTTAGCTCGTGATATACAAGACCGTCTAACAACAGCGCATAAATACAAGCAACTACCGCTGCTTCCGTTGCAGTAAACCAGCCACTTAAGATGCCGCCAATAATGATGACTGGCATAAGGAGTGGTAAAAATGCCTTTTTAAATGCTTCAAGTCGTTTTCCAAATGATTGTTTCGGTTGTCTTGGATAATTTCTCTTCCTCGATATAATGGATACGGCAATAATCATTGTAACTGCCATAAGTATTCCAGGCAAAAACCCAGCTAAAAACAAACTACCAACAGAAACACCAGTCATTGCACCATAGATAACAAATGGAATGCTCGGTGGTATAACAGGCCCTATCGTTGATGAAGCAGCCGTTATTGCTGCTGAAAACTTTTTATCATACCCACTATCCGTCATCGCTTTAATCTCAATCATCCCAAGTCCAGCTGCATCAGCAACTGCTGCTCCAGACATCCCCGAGAAAATAACACTGGCAATGATATTGACTTGTCCAAGCCCTCCCCAAACATGTCCTACGCTCGCCTCTGCAAAATCAAAAATTTTTCTTGTAATACCACAGGTATTCATAAGGTTACCAGCAAGAATAAAAAATGGAATGGCTAATAAAGTAAATCCTGTTGTAGATGCGTACATTCTTTGTGCCATCATAAGTAAGTTTTGTGATTCACCTAGTAACACAAATGCACCTATGGATGTAATCCCAAGACTCACTGCAATCGGTACACCAAGAAGTATTAATCCTATAAGCACGATGAAAATAAGTAATGCTTCCATAAAATCCTCCTTTAAATGAACAAGCTATATCTATTTTTATATGCATAAATACAGCTTGTTCTAGAAATATCTTGTTGTTTGCTTATAAGTTAATTATTTATTCTCTTCTGCAATCTTTAATAAATACTCAACATTTTCTTTTCCGGCATATTCAGCAATACGATCATAGGCAGGTTGCATCATATCTTTGAATAAAGCCTTATCCGGATACGTAACTTCCATACCTTTTTCCTCAAGCATTCCAACAAGATCTACTTCTTGATCTTGCATCATTTTACGCATTTCGTTGCCGGCATTCATACTTTCTTCTTTTATAATTATTTTTTGTTCTTCTGAAAGCTTATCCCAAACTTCTTTACTCATAACATTAACCATTGAGTTGTAAACATGTTGAGTAATGGCCAAATGGTTTTGAGCTTCAAAAACATTGTTGTAATAGATAACGGATAATGGGTTTTCTTGTCCATCTACTACACCTTGGTTTAATGATAAAATTAACTCTGAGAAAGCAATCTGACTAACGTTAGCACCAAGCGCTTCCATAGCGGCTTGTAATTGAATTTCGGGAGGTGTTCTAAGCTTGAGTCCGGCTACATCAGCAGGTGTATTTATTGGTCGTCTATTATTTGTTATATTTCTGAAACCCCAATCCCAGTTTGATAAAAACACAAGGCCTTGTGCTTCAAGATCAGGTGCTGCCCACTCCATAAAAGGTCCATCAAGAACACGATAAACATGATCAGCGTTTTCAAAAGCAAATGGTAACATGACAGTTGAGAATTTTTGCGAATACTTACTTAGATGTCCTTGAGTCGGTAAACTCATATCTACTGTACCAAGAATATTTTGCTCTAACACTTCATCCGGTGTACCTAAAGCATTGGCTGGATAAACGATGATATTAACGGCACCATTTGTTCTTGCTTCAACTTTTAATGCAAATTCGTTAGCAGCAAGGTCTGCTGGATGGCCAATTTCGGCATAGTGTGCCAATTTAATTTCAATAACTTCAGTGGGTTCTTCTGGTTCTTCTGCCATAGGTTCTTCTGTTTCCACATCCGTATTAGGAATAGGTTCTGGTGTAACTTCATCATTTTTTGCACAACCTACGATTGTAATTAATAGTAAGCATACTATGATTAGACCTAAAATCTTTTTAATACTTGTTAATTTCATAAACTAAACCTCCCATATAATAATCATTGATTAAGTTACTTGATATTCGTTTTATAGTTACCAAATTCATCTGGGTATGTGCCTTGTTCTTTCATGAGCTTGACATGACTATCACGTGCCGGTGCAAAAATATCAATTGCTTTAATGCCTGTAGGTGTATAACCACCATGTGGTACATTAGCCGGATGAACACATACATCCCCAGCATGCATAATAATCTTTTTGCCATCAATCTCGTGATGCTCTTCACCTTCTAGAACAATCATAATCTGTTCTGCATCATGACTATGAATAGGAAAAGTCGAACCTTTCGGTACATTGATGAAACTCACCATTGAATTTTTACTAATTAGAAACTTGGTGCGTATATCTTCTTCTGGAACGATAACTGTATCTGGTAAATCTTCTATTGTGTAAACATATTTTTGTGTCTTATCATTACTGCTCATAAGCTTTCTCCTTTTCAAATAAATGCTTTGTTTTTTGTACTTGCTTTGTGAACGGCCTGAACACATTTTTATTATGCCAAGTTTATTAAGAAAGAAAAAGAATCTTTTTTTATCTTTTAGATTACGGCTTTTTTTCAAAAGAATAAAATCCTAATTATAAAAAAAACAAAACAAAAAGCCTTTAAAATAAAGGCTTTAGAAGATGAAGTATCTTTTTTTGAAATGAAGTATCTTTTTTTGTTATAGGTTTTTAACTTCTTTTTCTATACTCCGATGGCGTAACATTTTCTAATTTTTTAAACATACGTATCATTTGTAATGTATTATTATAACCAATATTTTTTGCAACTTGTTCAATTGTCTGATTTGTTTCATTTAGTAAATACTTAGCTTTATTAATTTTAATTCTAGTCACATATTCTTTGAAATTAATACCCGTTTCATCCTTAAACTGTTTTGACAAATAGGATACAGACATATCAAGTCGTTCTGCAATTTCATTCAAACTTATATCCTTCATATACTCTGCCTCAATAAATTGAATACATTTATTGACCGGACTGTCGAATTTATTATAACCATCTTCCTTTAAAAAAGTGAAGATATTTGTGATAAATTGTAGGGTCCAATTAGTAGCTTCATTAATTGTTTTAAATCTTTTATCAAACTCCGAAAAACTCTTAATGATATCGCTCATATCTTTGGAATGAATATATTGAATCTCATAAAGATAACCAATAATCGTATTGAGCACATCTTTATAA
>NZ_JARGDP010000114.1 GCF_029210395.1 Petrocella sp. FN5
AATAAAACAGGGCGTATAAAGTTAAATCGTGAAATAAAGGAGGATTATTAATGGAAATTATCGGCATTATTGGAGCTATGGAAGAAGAAGTATTAACTCTAAAAGAAAAAATGGATTTAAAAGAAGTGCGTTCCATAGCATCTCTAGAATTCTACGTTGGTTCAATGAGTGGTGCATCGGTCGTTATTGTAAAAGGCGGTATTGGTAAAGTAAATTCCGCGGTTTGCACCCAGATTCTAATAGATTGTTTTCATGTGGATGCCATAATTAATACAGGTGTTGCAGGAGCTCTTAGTGACGCTCTAGAGATTGGTGATGTGGTCATATCAAGTGACACAATCCAGCATGATATGGATGCAACCGGTTTTGGATATGCTTTAGGAGAAGTCCCAAGAATGGGTTGTATTGCATACAAAGCAGATCAGCATTTGATTAAGATTGCAAAGAATGCGACGGATGTTTTAAGTTCTGCAACAAATGTATATGTTGAGCGGATCGTAAGTGGCGATCAGTTCATTTCAGATATCAAGAAAAAGATATGGTTATTGGATAAGTTTGACGCTTATTGTACGGAAATGGAAGGGGGAGCTGTGGCACAAGCCTCCTATTTGAACAAGATTCCTTTTGTCATCATTCGGTCTATTTCAGATAAGGCAGACGACTCTGCAGAAATGAACTTTAATGAATTTACACAACTTGCTGCTTCCAATTCTTGTAAGATTATAATAAAAATGCTGGAGTTGATTTGATGCCATCAAGAAAAGTCAGTATGCTAAAACGGATAAAAAAAACCATTAGATGTGTTAAGCGCTTAAAAGTTACAAAAAAGATTGTAAAAATCCTAATCAAGGTTATCAATATTGTATTATCTGGATATGAAGTATATCAGAAGTTTTTTGAAAAACAGATAAAACAAAGAAAGACATCTCAAATATGAGGTGTCTTTCTTTGTTTTATCTGTAACAAAAAGGGAACATATGTTTGCAAGCGGTAGATTTATTTGTTATAATGAACTTTAGGAAGACGATTCATAAGGTGGTGGCTTTGTGTTAGAAAACAATATTATGGAAAGACTGGGTATACTGGCTGAATCAGCAAAATTCGATGTCTCATGTTCATCAAGTGGTGTTGAGAAGAAGAATACAGGCTCTATAGGTAATGCTGCGGCTTGCGGCATATGCCATACGTGGTCAGCGGATGGGCGATGTGTTTCCCTTTTAAAAACCTTGATGAGCAATGATTGTGTTTATGACTGTGCCTATTGTATTAATCGTAGTAGTAATGATATCATAAGAACCAGTTTTACACCTGAAGAAGTAGCACATATTACGATGGCTTTCTATCGTAGAAACTATATTGAAGGGTTATTCTTGAGCTCAGCAATAGAAATCAATCCTAATCATACCATGGAAAAAATCCTTAAAGTTTTGACACTGCTTCGTACAGAACATAGATTTTCAGGCTACATACATGTTAAAGCGATTCCCGGAGCGGATCAGATGTTAATCTATCAAGCAGGTCTATTAGCGGATAGAATGAGCGTTAATATTGAATTGCCTAGTGAATCCAGTTTAAAGCTCCTAGCACCACAAAAACAGCCACAGAAGATTTTTCTTCCCATGGCACAGATTAAAGAAAGCATTACAAGATCAAAGGAAGAAAAACGTCGTTATTTGTCAGCACCTAGCTTTGTACCGGCAGGTCAATCCACTCAGATGATAGTCGGTGCAACCCAGGATACAGATAGAAGTATTCTACTGACATCAGAAAAATTATATAAGACTTTCAATATGAAGCGTGTTTATTATTCAGCTTATATGCCGGTCAATAAAGGCAAGAATTTACCGGATATTATGACAGCACCCCCATTAATTAGAGAACACAGGCTTTATCAAGCGGATTGGTTACTTAGATTCTATAGATTTTCTGCAGAGGAGATCTTAACAGAAAAAGAAAGTAATTTTGATTTGGACTATGATCCCAAATTCCATTGGGCACTCAATAACATACACTTATTCCCCATGGAGATTAACAAGGTGAGTTATTCGGAACTTCTAAGAATACCAGGTATAGGTCCAACTTCTGCAAGTAGGATTGTTAAGCAACGGCAGCTGATAAAAGTGGGTTTCGAAGATTTACAAAAAATGGGTGTGGTTGCAAAGCGGGCTAGATATTTTATTACGTGTAATGGCAAATTCTTTGGAATAAAAAGCTTTGATATATCATCCATTAAAAGCGCCATTAATCCTGTTCCTAAACACACCCAGCTTTCATTGTTTTGAGGTACAATTATGGTTTATTTATATGATGGGCAGTTCGATGGATTTCTGACCTGTATTTATCATCACTACTATGAGGAAAAAGTAGAAGGTATTTATGAAGAAAGAATCTATGAGCCAAAGCTTTTAGAAACAACAAGGTATATAAAGACGGATCCTAATCAATCGACTAAGGTCCACCAAGCCATGTTGGATCAGTTCTCTGAATATATGTATTTCAACATCTATCATACGTTCTTATCTAATGTTTATGATAAAGACACTATGCTACTAAATTGCCTGGAAATTGCATTTAAACATGGTTTGGCCACAGATAGAATGCGTTCTGTAGATGCCATTTATCAAGTCCTTAAGATTGGAAGACAAGTGGGTTTTGAGAAGCATAGATTTATGGGATTGCTTAGATTTTCAGATTTGGGGCATTATTTATATGCTCGATTTGAACCAGATCACAACATAATCAGTTTGCTAGGTGAGCACTTTTCAGATCGTTTTAAAGAAGAAAAGTTTATCATCCATGATGTTAAAAGAGCTTTAGCTATAGTGGGACAAAAAGGCCAATGGCTAATGACAGACTTTAATCATATTATTGAGGATGGTTTGATAGAAGAAGAGATTTTTTTTAGAAAATTGTGGCAAACTTATTTTGACAAGATTGCTATTGAAGATCGAATTAATCTTAAGTTACAACAGAAATTTGTTCCGAAGAAATACCGTAAGCATTTACTAGAATTTGGAACGAACATAAACAGCTCAAGATAGAGTATTTGAAAGATTTTGACAAAAAACAAGCACCTAGACTTTCGTCGGGTGCTTATAAAGGATGAGGGGGAGAGTATTTAATATGTAAGAGGTAACTAATTCTTACACTCTTATAATAACGGATTAATATGTATGTAGTATGTAAAAAATGTGAATCTTTTGTGAACTATAAAATTATTTTATCAATTATGTTTAAAAGGTCAAAACTATAAAACTGAACCAATAGCTTTTACGATTTAATATGGTGTACAATTCGATCTTTTCCATCATATCTATAGGTGGCAGGTGTCATATGAAAATGCTGTTTGAAAATGGCTACGAAGTATTCCGGATTGGTAAAACCAATTTTTTCTGATATGGAAGCGATGGACTCTGTTGTGTTTTTAAGTAATTCTTTTGATACGTTCAACCGTATGCTCATACAGAAATCATAGAAGGTTTGTTTTTCTTGATCCATAATAATCTGTTCTAGGTGATAAGGGGTAGTTTTTAGGAATTGAGCCGCCCGTCGTAGTGAGATTTTATTTGCATAATAGGTGTGGACATATCTATAAAGCGCATCTAGGAGCTTTCCGTCGGAGGTCAGTATGCCTTTTTTTTGATAGGCACATATCTTTGACAGTGCATCTTTTAAGTAGAGATGGGCTTGATTAAGATTATCAATGGTATTAATTTCACCCAGCCGAACATAGGATTTGAAAAAATCCTCTATTGAAAGACCATTTTCCATGGCAGTACGATTAATGTTGACGAGGAGGTCAATAATCATAATCTGATAATAGTGTTTTGGGAGTTGATTATCTACTTTGAGGGCTTCAAAAATAAGATCCAAATATTTCAAAGAAGCCTCAAGATGACCATTAACTGTTGCATAGATCATCAACTGCTCTTTATCTCGTGGATAAAAATAAGCGATATCGCCTTTTCCGGGAATATAATTAACATGGATAATAGAACCCTGACCTAGATAATAACTGTTCCTTAAAGCAGCTCGTGCTTGATGGTAGGAAACACTGATGAACATAGGTTGGTGATAGGTTTTGCCAAGCCCTATGGTCACTCTTATATTTTGCACAGAGGACAGAAGCTCTTGTAGATTATAAGCATGATTGAATAAATCATCTTCACCCATTTCGATTGTAAAAACAAAGGAGAGTTCATCATATCGATTAATGAAGACAAAGCCAAGTTGGTTATTCTCAACATAATTGGCGACTACGTTTAGAGCATTGAAGATTAGAAACTGTCTTTCTTCTTCATCCAGGGCAAGTTGATAGGTTCTATAATGGTCAATTTTGATAACACCCACAGTAAAGCTATTATTATAAGGAATACTGAAGTAATTCATCTGATTGTAAATGGTTAAGTCGTTATCCATATGTCCGTGGAGAAGGTTGATGAGAAATCTGTCTCTAAAAACATTTAGATGGCCTTCATAGGAAGCACGGACCATTTTTAAGGCGTCACTTTTTTGGATGGCCTCATCAACAATATGGCTCATATGAATGATACTTTTAACCACGTCATTACGACGAATGGGCTTAAAAAGAAAGTCCATCCTCCCTTGAGCCATAATATCCTTTGAACTGTTAAAACGGTTATAATCGGTAAATAGAATCATATGCATATTCGGATATTTCTCGCTGTTATCTATAAAAAGTTGAAGACCGGTTTTTTTGGGTAATAAATCATCGGAAATAATTATATGAACTTCAGTTTTCTCAAGTAGGCTCTCTGCTTGCTCAGCACTAGTAACTTCGCCAATAATCTCAAAATCTTGTTTGGATTCTTGAAGAAATAGCCTGATTTTTTCATGATTTGATTTTTGTTGATCAACAATCATTATATTATACATAAGCCCACCTCCTTGTATTCATTATATCGGCATTTTCAAACAATATCTATAA
>NZ_JARGDP010000115.1 GCF_029210395.1 Petrocella sp. FN5
AAAATCAAATCAATAATTAGCGTGGTATTAGTATTAATGCTATCATTAAGCACAATAATTTCGGCAAATACGCCTGATGAAGCCGAAGAAGCTGGCTGGTCAAAAAAAGTTGATGACAACGGTAAAGCAACATATCACAACACTAAGACTGGAGTTACTATCGCGCAGGCTTTTACCTATAATGAGAATGGAGAACTGGTTGAAGTTTCTCTAGATGAAGCTATGCCAAATATTCTTGAAAGTAAAGAGAAAGCTGAAGACAAAAAAAACAAAATCAAGATAATAGAAAAAAAGGATGAAATAGATGATGTAATTTTATCTGGTTTTCCTTATCATACATATAATTATAATGAATCAGTCAAATCAACTGTGACGGGTGCAGCTGAGAAAATTACACCAGATGTTGCAGGACCAACACCAATCCAATATGGTACTTCTTCTACCTTTACAGATTCATTTAGTTTAAGTATTTCTTTGTCAGGCGAAGTAGAAGATGCTATAGAAGCTGGAGCAGGGTTCGGGTGGGAAACATCAGCTTCAAATGCAACTACCTTTGGCGTTGTATACCAAGTTCCTGCGGGGAGTTATGGAGCTGTATATTTTGCTCCGTACTATAATTATACAAGAGGAACTTTAACTGTATATACACATACTGGTGGCATTCCATATACTGATGTTTTTTATAACCAATCTGCAAAAAGTCCGAAAACACTTTACAATGGTGATTGTGATGGTTTTTACTGGCTTGAATTGAACTGAAAAGTGATAGGTGCATAAAGTCTATTAAAGCCAGCAATGACAATTTTTAAACACACTCAATCATAATATATACATATATGATTGAGTGTGTTATTGTACTTTTATAGGTCGAAATTTAATGTTCTATGTAAGTTCACATGAAAGGAGCACAAGATTTATTATGTTTAAATATAAAAAAAGATTGGGAATTTCTTTTATACTGACTTTAATAGTTTTACTTACATTCTGTAAAAGTAGCACCGATGACGGAATATCTATCAATAGTCGTGAACTATTCGATGAAGACAATGCTATCGCCAGAGTACATATTGATAAGAGTAAAACTGAATATATTGAAATAGATTACAATGGGACAAATAAATATAATGTTACCTTTCAACTATGGAAAAATGGGAAGTTATTCGCAGATGAAATAAAAGTATTTGATATAGAACTAAACGAGTTATATGGTATTTCTTTTGAGGTGAATGAAAGAAAAGGTGTACTACAGATTGTGACGGGACTATATTTTGGATCTGGCGAAAACAGGTTTATTTATCAAGCTCATGCTGTAGACGATTTTGATATTGATCTTTTGTCCGAAAGTGTCATTTTGAAAAATGGGAAGCTAAAACAAAATCAAGATCAAAATCAAGATATATTTCTTTGGGGTATTCATGAGAATGAGATAAGTACAAGTTATTCCGAACCACTTGGTGATGAGCTAGAAGCATCGAAAAAAACCAGTTGGTCCATATTAGTTTATTTATGCCCATCCACAAACAGCTAAATTGTATACGGTAAACCGGTTCTTTCCAGGTTTAATTTAATTCATTGTCACACAGTGTTATAATTAGTATATCAGAACAATGTCTTGGATGATCATGAAGGAAGGTATTCTATGAATGAATTCATAAAGTCTTTAAATGACGATTACACATTGGTTGATTACAAAAACAAATCTGATACAATAGTTTTTCGTATTAAATCAGAATTAGACTCTGCTAATTGCCCCTATTGTGAGACGCAATCTTATAAAATACATTCTAGATATGAGCGTGAAATTCAAGATTTGCCAATTCAACATAAGCAAGTTATATTGTTGGTTTTGACCAGAAAATTTTTCTGTAGTAATCCTAAATGTACTCACAAGACATTTTCTGAAAAACACGATTTTGCTTCGAGAAATGGTCAAATGAGTTTGCGCTTGAATAATCATATAGTCAATACATCGCTTAAATTAAGTTCTATAGAGAGTTCGAAATTACTTGAATCAGAGGCTATAAAAGTTGGGAAAAGCAGTATATGCAGCCTGCTCAAAAAAATGCCTAGCATTGTGGACAAATCAGCCATAGAAAAAATTTGTGTGGATGACTTCGCTTTTAAAAGCGAAGGTCATACGGCACTGTTATGGTGGATTTAGAAACACATCGCATTATAGATATTTTATCTTCACGAGAATTAAATGACGTTAAGGAATGGCTAGAGACATACCCTAACTTAAAGGTAGTCTCACGTGATGGTTCTTTAACTTATGCATCCGCAATAACAAAGTCGCATCCCTCTGTAATTCAGGTTAGCGATCGTTTTCATCTGATAAAAGGCCTTTCAGAAGCTGTAAATAGATATATAATCAGATCTTTTCCATCAAGAATTGAGATAGAACGAAAAGGCGAGTTGTCTTCAGAACTGGAAGTCCTATATGATACCTCCAACCGTGCCAAAAGAGTTCGTTATGCTCGAAAGAAATACAAAGAAGGACATACGGTAAACGAAATCTCTTTGCTTCTCCACTCTTCACCAACAACCGTTCGAAAGTATATAAAAATGTCCCCAGAAGACATACCGGAAGATTTATCAATATCCAGAGAGCGTGAACATGAACGTGCAATGAAGCAGAAACAAGAGGAAGTTGATGAGGCAAGGGCACTTCAAGAAGAAGGACATTCAATCCAGAAAATTGGAATAATGATGCACCGTAATCACGATACAATAAAAAGGTGGCTAAATCCTGAATTTAAACTTATAAATGGTCACTATGATTATCGCCTTCCAGGTAAATTAACTCCCTTTGAAAAAGAAGTTATTGAATTAAGAAGCCAAGGTGTTACATACACCAAAATCAAAGAGATTATCGAAAAAAAAGGATATGATGGTAGTGTTGGCGCCATTCGTATGTTTATGCAAAAAGAACGAGCTCACCGGAATACATTGAACAAGAAGGTTAGTTCGAACTTTGAGTATGTACAACGCAGAAGTCTCTGTAGTCTAATATACAAAAAGATCGAAAAAGTTGCAGGCATCAATGAAGAGCAGCTCAGTCAGATCACTGCCAAATTCTCCGAACTAGGTGATGTGTATGCAATGATCAAACATTTTTATGAGATTATCTTTTCTCAAAAAGCTGATACATTAGATGCTTGGATGGATACTTGTGAAGGTTTCGATATACCTGAAATAAATACATTTCTACAGGGAACAAAAAAAGATTTGAAGGCTGTAAAAAACGGCATACGTTATAGGTATAATAACGGTTTAGCCGAAGGAAGTGTGAATAAGATAAAAGTCATCAAGCGAATAATGTATGGCAGAAATAGTTTTGCACTGCTAAAGGCAAAGGTACTATTAAATGAAATTTACCATTAAATCAATTAACCCTGGAAAGAACCGGTAAACCATATATGTAATAACACACACTTTTAGTTATGACTAATTTAGAAATTGAAAAATGGATTTATTATATCTTAACATCAGGGGGCTGTCGGAAAATAGCCCTTATAGAAAATAGTATGGCGCTGTGCGCTTCATACTATTTTTTTACTTAATACTATATTTTATAAGTTCTATATTTATATGAAAAAAGGGCAAAATCGGATGTTAACCGACTGCCCCGAACTCATGCACGTGTTAATTGAGCAGACTATAGGCTTTGATTCATCTGAACGTTTATTCATCAGTGGATGGTGGGATTAATACGAAATTACCGACAAATTTTTTCTCGAGAAATTCTCTTTGAGCGTCCGCTATTTGTTCGAGTGGAAATATTTTTGCTACAAGTGGTTTGATTTCACCCTTTTCAATATAGGAGATAAGATTAGGAAAAACTGGCGCATCCCATGCGGTGCATCCAATCAGTCTCAGATCTTTCAAATAAAAATCGCGCATGTCAAAAGTCACAATGGGTCCTCCAATCGCACCAGAAGACACATATCTTCCATTTCGTTTCAACAACTTAATCATGTCTCCAAAACTAGGTCCAGCAACATTATCAATGATGATGTCAAAACATTTTTCACCGAGTTTGGAAAGAATATTCTCATCTCTTCTTACGACTAGGTCCGCTCCGATAGCAAGAACCTGTTCAACCTTAGATGCCGAAGCAATTGCAGTAACAATTGCCCCACGTCTTTTTGCAAGTTGAACGACGGCTGAACCTACGCCCCCTGAGGCGCCAGTGACTAAAATATGCTCATCTTTACTTACATTTCCACGATGAACCATATTCTCAGCTGTTCCATAAGCGCAAGGGATTGTTCCAAGTTCGGCATCACTCCAATCGCAATTTACGATAAATGCTTCTGATGCCGGGACTTTGACATATTGAGCGAAGGCACCATCAAAATCTGATCCCATCCAGATATTTTCCATGGATTCAAAATCAAACCGCCGCATGCATGCGCGTACAAGAACACGAGCGCCAATAGAGCTTTCATCTCCTCCTGGGCCAACTGCAACAATACGTCCACAACAATCGGTCCCTTGAATGAATGGGAAGGGCGTTGCTTCATTCCATCCACCATCTGTATTACTTAATGCCAACTGCTTCTCGGTTGCACTTTCTGTACTCGTTGTAATTGAAGATGAGTACCAACCAATACGCGTATTGATTTCTGTGTTGTTAACCCCTGCAGCCAATACCTGTAAGAGAACTTCACCAGACTCTAGTGAAGGCATACGCACCTCTCTACATTCAAGTTTTTCATAGCCACCATTGCCGGCAGTGACAACCGCCTTCATTGTTTTCTCTCCTGATATTGGTTCAAATCGATCATTCTTAGGGGTAGTATCCCATTTCGTTTCCATATAAACTTCCTTTCGATAAACATATTAATTACTCAACTTTCCCAGCAGAAATCAGTGAATAAAGCCTTGATAAATGAGGCTTGCTGATTAATCCATTGTTGAAA
>NZ_JARGDP010000116.1 GCF_029210395.1 Petrocella sp. FN5
TATTATAGATGCGCCTGTTAACAATTAAACAGGGTTAAGGGGGTAGATTTATGAATTGTCGTGAATGTAATATGCCAATAGAAGAAGGTAACTTGTTTTGCAAAAACTGTGGTTCTCCGGTAGTAACTGATTCTAAAAGAAGGCCAAGTAATAGTGGACATCAAGATATGCCGCATGATACGGCTGTGTTTATGAACGGGGAAGGTCTCATGAGATGGGCTTATGACATGAACATGTGGAAAAATCCTACCATACTCATAACGGTATGGAAAGTACTGATGTTAGGTGCTATGGCTCCGGCTTTACTCATGTTTTTCCTTACCTTGGAAGATGGCTTTATTGAGGCCGGTGCCATATTTTTCAAGGTTATTATTATTGTAGCTGTTATTCTGACAGTGCTGATGTTACTTGCCTACCCACTGGTGGCTATTATGAATGGCGGCCGGTATTGTGTTGTCTTTGAAATGAATGGCATGGGCGTGAACCATATTCAACTGGATAAACAATTTAAGAAGAGTCAAGTCTTGGCTATGATCAGTGTTTTAGCTGGCGTAATGGCTGGTAATCCTCAGACGACAGGAGCAGGGCTTTTGGCCGGAACCAAACAAAGCACTTACAGTACTTTTTCCAAAGTTAAAACCATAGTCGTTCATAAAAGTCGACATGTCATTTATCTAAACCAGAACCTAATACATAATCAAATCTATTGTGAGGCTCAGGATTTTGATATGATTTGTGATTATATTTGTCAACATTGTAAGGCAGCGAAGGTAACATATAAGAATTAAGTAAAAATAAGTAAGGTGTTGTTACTCTTAAAACTACGAAGTCTATATATTCGTGCCATAACAGTCCTTGCTACAATACGCATTAAATATTCCATGTTCATTACTGAAAGAAACTTTTTATGTAGAGTTAGGTTGAGTTATTTGGTATAATAGGCATAAGATTCGAGAAGTTCTATTCAGAGATTATAGAACTATATATAAGATATGAACGGGGAGCTATATATTGACAGCAATTCACAGATCAAGAAGACTTGATTTGTAATTTCAAGGCCCTAGTTTATCACTAGAGGTCTTTTTTATTGGCGATTTCGCATATTACTCCTCACAAAATAAGCTAAAACAATGGTGCTAAGAGCGCAATCACACTAGGGGTATGGAGAGATATTATTAAGATAGTGAAATACAGAGGATTAAGGAGATGATGATATGTTTGAATTGGTATTTATGATTTTATTAGGTGTACTGTTTGTTTATATCGGCTGGCGAATTTGGAAAAAGGAACACATAACGCTTATACATAGCTATCATTATTCAAAAGTTAAAGATAGAGATATAAAACCATATACATCAGCAGTGGGTAAATCAGTTATTATAATGGGAATAGGCATGATATTGACAGCCTTAATAGACTATGTAACAGAGACTTCATATGGTTGGATTGTATTTGGAATATTCTTTTTGTGGGGCTTCATAGTGATCCTTATTGCCCAGAAGAAATATAACGGTGGGTTATTTTAATAAAATAGCATTATGTTGTGTTATCTTAATGTTTCGTGCTTAACAATCATTCACTGGAAACGATAATATTTTGTATAAGAAGGGAAAGGTTTATGAGTCGCCTACTGAATATAATTTTTGGTTGGGAAGAAGTATTGGTAACCCAAGATCTAAATCATTACATGAAGTTGAAGTCAGATCTAAATAGTAAAGGAATTAGTACAAGAAGTGAATTTGTAAATGCTAGACATAGAGGTATAGGTAGTATTGGAAATGGCACTTATTATTTATATGTGAAGAAGGAAGAAAAGGGAAAAAAATAATAGGTAAATAAATAAAAGGGATATTACCTGGATTCAATAGCGTTATCATAGAAATTTACGTTTTTCAAATAAAAACTACATCTAGTATTGTGCAAAGCTTTTAGAAATGTTAGAATTTCAATGAGGGCATTAAATAATTGGTGATTGAGGGATTATTTTAGATTTTTTTCACAAACTCTTTCCCATATAAAAACAATTGAATAGAATATCGTATCAAAATGAGATCTGTAGGGGGAGTCTATGGAAATTCGTAAAGAAAAGGGTTATATTAGCGTTCAGATTGATTACAATCCTTATTACGTGGAACAACTAAAACATCTTGGTGGCAAATGGCAAGCAAAAGAGAAAATTTGGCATTTGTCAACGAGTCAGTATGAACCTGTTGTAGAATTGTTTCACAGAAACAAGAATGATCTTACAGAACAATCAATGGATAATCAAATAAAAATCAATATGATTAGGGATGACCTAGTGCGCTTGGGTTACAGTCCTAAAACTATAAAGAGTTATACGAATCATCTCAAAGCCTTTCTAACCAGTAGTGAAGGTGTATGCGATTTGATGAGTATCAACCGCTATTTGTTGCACTTATTAGAAAACAAAAATTCAAGCCACTCCTATTGCAATCAAGCAGTCAATGCCATCAAGATTTATGCAAGAAAAGAAGCTACGCTTCGTTATGAGCTCTGCTCATATTTCTGAACGGTTCGAAAGGAAAGGACCTTGGCGCATTCAGCTATGTTTTAAAGTTGAATGCTAGAGTATGACTTTCCTAGAGAACAAGAAAGTTCAGTCGAATTGAAGAGGCTGATATCATCAAACTACAACGACCCAAAAAAGAACAGAAGTTACCCAAGGTTATGAGTCAAGGAGAAGTCAAACGTCTGCTTGAGGTTACGAGCAATGAAAAACATAAGTCAGCGCTCATGCTTGCATATTCTTGTGGACTAAGGGTTAGTGAAGTAGCAATGATGCAAGTCAAGGATATAGATAGTGAAAGAATGGTCGTCGTCGTTCATCAAGGAAAAGGTCGTAAAGATAGAATCACTTTACTGTCTGAGAAGATGCTTGACCAATTAAGAATTTACTACAAGACTTACCGGCCTAAGGTTTGGCTATTTGAGAATCCTTTAAAAGATGGTCCGATTAGCGGGAGAACCTTGCAACAGGTATTTAGGAACTCTGCAAAAAAAGCTGAAATCAGAAGTGATGCAACATTCCATAGCTTAAGACATTCTTTTGCAACACATTTACTGGAAAACGGAACAGATTTAAGGTTTATACAGGAACTGCTTGGGCATAGCAGCAGTAAGACTACTGAAATCTACACACATGTATCTAGAGCTTCATTAAGTCGAATAACAAATCCACTTGATCAGCTTTAACAGTATTTGACGCAATGCGCATTAACAACCAATATTGCAGTATTCACGCAACGCGTGATTAAATTAGTTGAACTAAACCGCTAGCGCGGCAGCAGGAAATTCCTATGGATTCCAATTATAATAGTAATTACAAACTATTATAGGAGGAAATACATATGGAAAACACAAAACTTCGAGAACAGTTCATCAGAGACATGAAGCTCAAAGGATTTGCTGAAGGGACCCAAAAAGCCTATCTATCTTGTGTCATACTCTTTGTAAAGAAGTATAACAGGAATCCACAGGAATTAGGAGAGACAGAGATTAAGGAATATCTTTTTCAGCTATCAGAGGAAGGTCGTAGTAAAACATATATTAATCAGTGCTACAGTGGATTAAGATTTCTTTATGAAACAACACTGAAAAGAGACTGGGAAAGCTACAAAATCCCTCGAAGTAAGCAGAAAAAGAGGTTGCCCGTAGCCCTAAGTCAACAAGAAATCTACACATTAATTACAGAAACAAAAAACTTGAAACATAAAGCCATATTTTCAGTGATGTACAGTGGTGGTTTACGAGTCAAAGAGACAACAAGTCTCAAGGCTGATGATATAGATAGTAAACAAATGCGAATTTATGTATCGGATGGGAAAGGCGGGAAAGACCGTTATACAATCCTATCAAATACAGCACTTAAGGATTTAAGAGAATACTGCAAAACTTATAGGATTACGGATTCCTATCTCTTCAAAGGAAGAGATTCAGAAACACCATTGTCAAACAGGACAGTGCAATCTGTTTTTAAGCAGATAAAGGAAAAGGAAGGGCTTGATAAAAGAGCCACAGTCCATAGTATTAGACATAGTTTTGCTACACATATGTTAGAGTCAGGTGTTTCTATTTATCACCTGCAAAGGCTAATGGGCCATACCCAGGTTCAGACGACCTCGAAGTACTTGCACATCAGTAACTTGTCAGCTCTACAGATTACAAGTGTTCAAGATAAGTTGTTCGGTTCAGTTAAGGAACTCTGATATGAATATCGGAGAACTGTTCCGGCTGTATGGCAAGACTTATCGAAGGAATCATAAGCTGGCACCACACATCAGAAAAAGTATGGTGATGATAGAAAAGTGCGGTACTGGAGAGCTTGGAAGGCATCAGCTTGAGTGTGATGAATGTGGGATCAAGTACCTCCAAGAGAACTCTTGCCGTAACAGACATTGCCCGGTATGTCAGAAGGAAATCTCAAAAGACTGGGCAAAAGCAAGGATTAAGGAATTATTACCGGTATCCTATTACCATGTAATCTTCACGGTACCGGATTCACTAAATCCAATCATACAAACGAATCAGAAGAGTATGTATGACATTTTTTTCAAGGCAACGGCTGAAACAATGATGACACTGATTGCCGATCCGAAATATGTCGGAGGAAAAGGTGGAATGATATCAGTACTTCATACGTGGGGTCAGAACCTTATGAGTCATCCTCATATTCATTGTCT
>NZ_JARGDP010000117.1 GCF_029210395.1 Petrocella sp. FN5
TGACGTAAGATGATTACATTAAATACATTAAGTGGAATTTACAAACCAAACGATCCAATACTTATTGAAGACTTAAAGAACAGATTTGATTACAGCGAAGTATCGGTAAGAAAATCCATGTCACTTCTTGCAAAAGTAGGTGGTATTAAACGATTTTCTAGAGGTCTATATTATATTCCGAGTGAAACGATTTTCGGTGAATCTAAGTTAAAACCTTCGAAAGTTATTAATGTTAAGTATTTGGAACGAGATTCAAATGTTATCGGAATATATACTGGTCTGAAGTTGCTGAATAAATTACGATTGACAACGCAAGTTCCTAATGTAGTTGAAGTAATGACCAATGTTGAAAAAAATAGAAAACGTGAAGTTATATTGGGTAAACAAAAAGTAATTCTTCGTAGTTCAAGGGTAAAGATTGACAATAGAAATGTTAGGACGGTTGAAATTCTTGAAGCTTTACGTTTATTAAAATCAATTGATGCTAATCAAATAAAAAGAATTAGGGAATATATACAAAATGATAATATTTCAAGACGTGAACTAGATGAAGTGTTAATCAATTATCCCAAAAGTGTATTCAAAAAACTTGTGGAAAGCGGGCTGATAAATGAATTTACATCTTGATAAAATTATGTTTGATGATATTGTTACTGAAGTTTCAGAAGGACTAAACATACATCGATCGATTATTATAAAGGATTATTTTGTAACATTGATTTTACTAACACTTAAGGAGTTCTATCCGGAGTTCATTTTCAAAGGAGGTACGTCTCTTTCGAAGTGTTATGATGCAATAAATCGTTTTTCCGAAGATATTGATTTATCCTATCATGTCACAGGTGATGAAAACATAACTCAAAGAAGAATTAAGAGTGCCAATAAGGGCATTAAAGAAGCTATTAATGCTTTGGGTTTTGACCATGAAAATGAAGAAGATTTTAAGTCGGGTAGAAAATTTCAACGTTTCGATATTGGATTCGGGTTTTACGAGGATACTAGTCTAGTTCGTGACCACATTATTATCGAGAACTCGGTATTGACGATATCTTTTCCAGTTGTAGAATTGTGTATAGAATCTCTAATAGGGAAATATCTGAATGATTATGGAAAAGAAGCAATTAGTGAGCTATATGGGCTTTACAGTTTTGGGGTTCTTGTTCAAGATATAAGACGTACATTCATTGATAAAATTTATGCAATATGCGATTATTATCTAGAAGATAAAGCAGAAGAACATTCAAGGCATATCTATGATGTACATATGTTGTATAGTAAGATCGGAGATTTAGAGAATCTTAAGGAACTTATTCCACAAGTTCGTAAAGAAAGGGAAGGAAATATCAAGAGTTTATCAATCATTGGAAATCATAAAATTAAGGATATACTAGATAGAATTATTCAGGAAGATTTTTATAAGAGGGACTATAGAATTATCACAAAGAATCTGCTTTATGATAATACGTCATATGAGGAAGCAATTAATACACTTAAGAAAATTAGCTTAATAAATATCTTCTAATACGATATCAATGATACTGGATATATGTCTTGGCTAATAGAATATAGAATTGAAACCATGATTTACCAGTGTTAAATTTATCTGCGACCTGGCGTCCTCACATGTGGAGTGCGTAGTGAAGCTCGAAAAGAGATAGAGGTAAGTAAATAGAGTTATTAGAAGCCACTAGGTGTTGTGATGACATTTGGTGGTTTTTTGTATAAATAAATCACAAGAAAAAACGAACGCTTGTTCTTTAAAAGTGAATGAGATATAATAAAGAAGATAGATAATCACCTAAATTTTATAGTTTTAAATGTATGTCAGCAGAATATAAGACTAGTAAAGTTTTACATAATGCAATTATTTGCAAACAAAGTGAGGGATAACGCGATGAAAAATAGGAGTGAGGTAACAATACATTCATCGGCTGCAGAATATTTAACCTATATTGCAGCGGTTGGAGACAGCGATGAAAGCTTGGAAATGCGTTATGAAAATGAAAATATTTGGCTGACCCAAAAGATGATGGCAGCATTATATGACGTCTCAGTACCAGCGATTAATCAACATTTGAAAACAATTTTCACTGACTTAGAACTTGATGAGAATGCAGTTATTAAGAAATACTTAATAACTGCCGCAGATGGAAAACAGTACAATACGAAACACTATAATCTACAGGCAATTATTGCTGTAGGTTTTAAAATAAACAACGACCGTGCTGTTCGTTTCCGGAAATGGGCGGGTCAAATCGTCAAGGATTACACAATTCAAGGATGGACGATGGATAAAGATCGGCTGAAAAAAGGCCATATGTTTACAGATGAGTATTTTGAGCGTCAACTGCAAAGCATACGAGAAATACGACTCTCCGAACGCAAGTTTTATCAAAAAATTACAGATCTGTATGCGACATCTTTTGATTATGATAAGAATTCAAAGACTACAAGGCTATTTTTCCAAACAGTACAAAACAAAATGCATTGGGCGGTTCACAGGCATACTGCTGCTGAATTGATTGTAGAACGAGCGAATGCAGAAAAAGAACACATGGGATTGACGACTTGGGAAACTGCACCGGACGGAAAAATTGTTAAATCCGATGTTGCAATCGCAAAGAATTATTTAAATGACAATGAAATATCCTACTTGGAGAGAATTGTTTCGCTATACCTTGATTATGCAGAATTACAGGTAGAGCGAAGAATCCCTATGAGCATGGAGGATTGGGCAAAGCGTCTTGATGGTTTTTTAGAGTTCAATGGTAATGATTTATTGTTTGGGGCTGGTAAAATTAGTGCTGAAGAAGCGAAACTTCATGCAGAAACCGAGTTTGAAAAATATCGTATTGTTCAGGACAGGCTTTATGAAAGTGATTTTGATAGATTTTCAGCCCTAGAGTTTGAAAAAGACGATTAGAAAAAAATGAATGAAAAAGATTGTTTTCACCAAGGAATAATTAGGTTCCAATGACATCATTTTTGTCTACTCATGGCATGTTGAGACGGTCTATCTGCTGAATAAAAAATAGAAAAAACCCTTGAGACCGACCAGGTAAGGCGGTTTTCAAGGGTTTACGTTTGTAAACAAAATGATTCACACAAACGATTAAAACGATTAAATACGTTAAAAAGGCAAACGGCAAAAGCGAACACTTGTTCTTTGTTTGCGTATGCGATATAATAAATAACAGAGCAAGAAATTTCTACGACAATGTAGGAGGATTAGGGATGTCGAAAAAGTCGATTAAAGAAACCATCCATGCTAAAGGAATAGACATTTCAATTTACAGTGAAGATTTTCATAATGAATACATTTCGCTTACAGATATAGCTAGATATAAAAGCAACGAGCCGAATGATGTTATTAAGAATTGGATGCGTAACCGTGATACTATTGAGTTTTTAGGATTATGGGAAAGCTTACATAATCAAGATTTCAAACCCGTCGAATTCGACGGGTTTAGAAAAGAAGCGGGACTGAATGCATTTACAATGTCACCCACAAAATGGATAACAGCTGTAAATGCAAAAGGCATAATTTCTAAATCGGGACGATATGGTGGTACATTTGCCCATTCTGACATAGCGCTTGAATTTGCATCTTGGATTTCAGCAGAATTTAAACTCTACATAATAAAAGATTATAAGAGACTGAAAACTGATGAAAGCAGCAGATTTTCACTAGGTTGGAATTTGAACCGTGAAATCTCAAAGTTGAACGATAGAATTCATACAGATGCAATAAAAGAAAATTTGTTGCCACCCGAATTGACAGCATATCAAATTTCTATGACCTATGCTAGCGAAGAAGATCTGCTTAATGTAGCGCTATTTGGAATAACTGCAAAACAGTGGCGTGAAGAAAATACTAAAATGAAAGGAAATATAAGGGACTATGCTACTTTGAATCAATTGCTGGTTTTGGCAAATATGGAGAGCTATAATGCAATTTTGATTGAACAAAATAAGTCACAAGCTGAAAGAGTGCAATTGTTGCATCAATTGGCAAGAAGTCAGTTAAAGGCAATAGAAGAGATTGGGACAAGCGAAATCAAGAAATTGGAAAAGAAATGAGGCTGGGCCAATCACTTGCTTACCGCCAAGGAAATGTCAGGCCCGGAAACCATCATTATGATCTACTTAAGGCAAGTAGAGACGATTTGCCTTTTAAAGCATTGTAAATAAAGGATTTAGGCTAATTTTGGTATGTATCAGGTGTAAGAACAAATGTTAGCACATAAATTGGATTTTAGTAATAGAAAAGCAATCACATAAACATTCCAGGCATTCGACCGCTTTCACTCGCTTTCGAATGCCTGTTTTTATTAGATTTTCTTTAATTTATAATTCAAAAGAATGACTTGACTACTATTCAGTTAGTAGCTTTGTTAAAATATTGCAAGGAACCTAAGTCTAGAAAAGAAATTGCAAAATTTTTGGGTATAACGACAATTTATGGGATGATACAAAATTATATAAATCCATTAATAGAAAATGGTATGCTGAAAATGACAAAACCTGATGTACCAAAATCTAAGAATCAGAAGTACGTTAGTATTAATA
>NZ_JARGDP010000118.1 GCF_029210395.1 Petrocella sp. FN5
TCTCTTGTTATTCTTCTGCCAAAGTTTTATTCATTGATGCTGCTATCTTTATCAAAGTGTCTTTCATCGTTTCTTCACCGGACCAAGCAGCACGTAGTTCTTTATTCACCATGTCTTCCCAAATAGATGTACTTAATGAATAAGGGCGAATAACTAAAGTTGCATCTAACATATCAAGATACGCTTGTAGGTTAAAATAGGACACACCATTTTTCCATGCTTCTGATGTTCCTTTATAGGCAGACATAGTCACACCCAATTCTGCTTGCTTTAATTGAGCCTCTTTTGTACTTAAATATTCAATTAAGCTCCATGCGGCGTTTGTATTTTTCCCATTAGCCGCTGCTGCCCAACCGAGACCATTATATATTGATACCCTTGTACCATCCGGTGCTTTTGGTAAGACCGCAATATCACAATTCTCACTTGTGTATTCATTATCTCTAAAACCCGGAACCATCCATGAACCTTGTGTGATCATAGCTACTTTACCTGATTTTAATAATACATCCGCGCCATTTTCTGCCATGATTTGAAGATTAGGAGAAAGCCCTTCATTCAGTATTTTTTCAAAAACTTCCATGGCTTCAATTGTTTTTGGGTCATCATAACCTGAGGTTTTTTTATCATCACTTATAACTTTACCACCATAGGCATAAATTGCATTATAATAACTGTCTTGATTATTGCCGGTATTGATGGCATACCCATATTGACTTCCATCATCCTTTGTCAATTTCTTTGCTGTCTCATATAATGTATCCCATGTCCAAGTGCTGTCTGGATAAGAAACGCCTGCTTCGTCAAACATCGTTTTGTTATACCATAAAGCTATCGTATCAATGTCTTTTGGCATTGCATATTGCCTTTGGTCCATAGCGTAAAGTTCTGAGATATCCTCATAGTAATGATCCATATCTATTTTATCACTGGCAACAATTTGATCTGTTAAGTCTAACAACAGATTATTCTTTATGTACTTTTGTGAGTTATTTGAATGCATCCAAAACACATCTGGCATCAAACCTCCAGATGCACCTGCTTCAAGCAGTGTCCAGTATTCGTCCCATGATAGAACTTGAATTTCTGCTTTTACACCTGATTGGTCCGACCAATCATTCATGATTTCTTGAAGACCTGCTTGTTGATTTGTATCCCATATTGCTACTGTTAATTTATCTGATGTTTGTAATACAGTCTTGTCCTCTACCGTTTGTCCGCCATCACTCGTGCTTTGATTTGTCATCGTTTCATTCTTGCAACCTGCAATGGATAATGCCAATATCATAACCATGAATAACATCATTAGTTTTTTCACTATGTGTTGCCTCCCTTTTTCATAAATCCCTTAAGTCTTAAGCCCATTAGTTCATGCTATGAAGCCAAAACATGGGATATAACAAATAAATAGTTGCACCTAATTTAAAAAACCTCTTATCCATCATTACAACTTGCAGGCCTGCTCATCTAATGATTCTCTTAATCATTTTGTGTAATTAAGATACTATTATCATAGCATAGGGGTTTGACCAAATAAATATTCTAGTTATATGGATTATATACCTTAATGCGTTATTTGCCGCCTTAAGTTGCAAGTAGATAGCATTTTGGTATATAATGAATTGATATGGCATTGCATTAAAGAAAAGGAGTGCCGCTATGGGTGAACATCTATTTAACATTTTCCCAAATGAAAGGTTTATTGATTTAAATCTCTTTCAGTATGGTTGGGAGCAATGTATCCCTTCTCAATCATTTGGCCCTCATATAAGAAATCACTATTTATTTCATTTTGTCATTTCAGGCGCAGGTACTCTCTTTTAAATGGATTCAAAAGGTAACAATCACGTGTACCGTATAACGAGCAATCAAGGTTATTTGATATGTCCAAATCAAACAAACACTTATGTTGCAGATGAAAATAATCCATGGGAGTATGCGTGGATTGAGTTTGACGGCTTAAGGGTTAGGGAATTGCTGAATCTTGCCGGTCTAACTGTTGATTCTCCTGTCTATCGTTCTATCGCCAAAGATTTGACTTATGAACTCATAAATGAACTTCTATATATTGTTAAACACTCGAATGAGTCACCCTTTCATTTAATTGGTCATTTATATTTGGCTTTAGATCTTCTTGCACGTTCTTCCGCAAATAAATCTGAAATCAAAAATAATAAACTTGCTGATTTTTATGTCCATGAAGCTTTGACTTTTATTGAGCAAAATTTTCAAAATGACATTTCAGTCAACGATATATCACAGTTTTGCAATTTGAATCGAAGCTATTTTGGTAAGATTTTTCGCAAAGCCGTGGGATCTAGTCCCCAAGATTTTCTTATTAAGTATCGGATGAGCAAAGCATCTGAACTCCTAAGAATCACTGACCTTCCTGTGTATGATATTAGTAAAGCCGTTGGCTATCCGAATCAGTTGCACTTTTCACGAGCCTTTAAAAATGTATATGGGATTTCCCCTACGCATTGGCGCAACAAAAATCTTCTCAAGTAACTTAAATCTCTCGTATTAGATTAACGTTTACTTCCAATACATAATAAGCTATAATATATTGAATATTTCAATATATATCTATTCAAAATCAAAATCTATTGCAACACAAGGAGTGAATACTATGTTGACAGCACAACTTACCAAACTTATGGAAGCGTCTTTTTTAGCCTGTGGTTATGATCCGATTTATGGACAGGTTGTCACTTCCGCCAGACAGGACTTATGTCAGTTTCAATGCAATGGTGCAATGGGTGCTGCAAAAGCATACAAGAAGGCGCCTTTTTTTATTAGTGATGCGGTTATTGACCATTTAAAATCTACCGAGCAATTTGAAAAAATGTTCTCACTGGCTGAAACCGTAAAGCCCGGCTTTATTAATTTATCCCTTTCAGATGAATACTTAGCCAATTATATTGAAAGCATTTCCGAAGATTCAAGAGTTGGTGTTGAGAAAGTTACTAAACCCGATAAAATTGTCATTGACTATGGCGGACCTAATGTAGCAAAACCATTACATGTGGGCCATTTGAGACCGGCTATTATTGGCGAATCCATCAAGCGTCTTTTTAAATTCTTAGGTCATGAAGTCGTTGGTGATGTCCATCTGGGCGATTGGGGTTTGCAAATGGGTATGATTATTGTAGAGGTAAACCGACTTTATCCTGATTTACCTTACTTCGACCCTGAATTTGAAGGCCCATACCCTACTGAACCACCCTTTAATTTTTCCGACCTTGAAGAAATCTACCCCATAGCCAGCAACCGTTGTAAAGAAGACCCTGACTATAATGAAAAAGCGAAGAAAGCAACCTTTGATTTACAAAATGGGCGCCCAGGCTATATCGCTTTATGGAAGCATTTTGTTGATTTATCTGTAAAGGATATCCTAACCATTTACAACCGCTTAGACGTTCATTTCGATCTATGGTATGGAGAAAGTGACAGCAATGCGTATGTCCCTAAGATTATTGATACTCTCAAGTCAAAAGGTGCTTTGTATGAGAGCGATGGTGCTATGGTTGTTGATGTCACCCGTCCTGAAGATAAGAAAGAGATTCCACCAATCATCATTTATAAGTCTGATGGTTCTATTCTTTATGGTACAACGGACCTTGCTACCATTGAGCAACGTGTCGAAGATTTTGACCCCGATTATATTCTCTATATTGTTGATAGCCGACAAGCCAACCATTTTATTCAAGTTTTTAGATGTGCTTCCGATCATGGTATTGCACCCTCCAAAACTTCTTTGGAGCATATCGGTTTTGGAACTATGAATGGAAAAGACGGCCGACCCTTTAAAACCAGAGATGGTGGCATTCTAAAACTTGCTGACTTTATTGATTCTATTGAGGCGAATGCCAAAGAAAAAATCAATGATAAAGAAGGCGTGGATATTGAAACAACGGCAAGAATTGTCGGTCTAGCAACCCTTAAGTATGCTGACCTCTCTAACTACCGTATGAAGGATTATGTTTTTGATTTGGACAAATTCTCTTCATTCGAGGGCAAGACCGGTCCTTATATCCTTTATACCTATGTTCGTATTAACAATATTATGAATAAGCTTAGAGACGAATTATTCCAGCCTAGCACGATTATAAGGCCATCTAGTGAAGTTGAGCGTCAGTTAATGTTAAAGATCGACAATCTGGAAATAGCACTTACCTTGGCTGCCAAAGACCGTGCTCCCAATATTATATGCGAGTATGTCTACGATTTAGCCACCTTGGCTAATGGTTTCTACCATGCGCATCATATTATTAATGAAAAAGATCCTATAAAGCGTGGTTCATGGATGAAACTACTTCAGATCACACAAAAATGTTTACTTTTGTGTCTTGATTTACTTGGTATCCAAGTGCCTGAGAAAATGTAGTATTATAAATG
>NZ_JARGDP010000119.1 GCF_029210395.1 Petrocella sp. FN5
AGTGATGAGGTTTGAGTATTATGACGTATTCTTAGGTCTATTGACAAAACGGTATTATACTACTATACTTTATAGTACAAGTAATAAAGATATCAAGTAAACGATAAAGGCAAACCCAAAGAAATTTGGGGACGCAAAGCCACGGACCTTAAGGTAGTAACAACCAAGGTAGCCGGGTTACCAAATACTGAAAATACAGTATTCATGTATTCGCTCTGTTTGGCAATCCCTTCAGAGCTTTTTTTGTGCTCTGGGGATAAAAAACAATCATTCATTAAGGAGGAACTAAGATGAAAAAAATCAACAAAGTATTGGCATTACTTATGGTTTTTGTAATGATATTTGGGTTTTCAGCGGTATCATTTGCAGAAGAGGTGGATCTGACGACACCAGAAGGTGAAATCGAAGAAGAAGTGACAGAAGATGTAGGATATGAGAAAGGTGAGAACAGAGGAAGAGGCAGAGACAAAGAGCAGCAAAATGCCAGAAAACTTGAAAAGCAGATTGCAAGAAGTCGATATTCAGAAGAAGAATTAAGCCAGTTGCAAGAAGTCTATAAAAACTTTAATAATCAGAAAAACATGAGAGCCATTCCAGTAGAGAACATATTTTTCAAGAACAGAGATGTCAAGTTTGATACACCTCCTGTTATCAAAGAAGGTAGAACACTGATTCCGGTTAGAGCCATTACAGAAGCTATGGGTGCTACCGTAACATGGAATAGTGAAGAGAAGCTTGTAACAATCGTAAAAGATGACAAAACAATCGTATTTGACCTAATAAATAATATTACCTATGTCAATGATGTTGAAGTACCCATTGATGTACCTGCCGGCTTAATGAACAATAGAACCATGGTGCCATTAAGATTTATTGCTGAGAACCTAGGACTTAAAGTTATATGGGATGAAGAAGCTCAAACCATTGAGGTTGATGAAGAGAGCTCAGAAGATGATGACAGTACCAATGAAGAAAGTGAAGATATTACGGACGAAGAAGTTGTAGAGGATGAAACACAAGAGGATTCTGAACTTGTTGAAACAGAAGACACACTATAAGATTACAAGAAAAAGGAGTTGAATGGAAACGTTCAACTCCTTTTTTTTGGTGCCAATATTACAAATTTGGATGATTCATATCATGAATATAATCCATTAAGTCATCTTTGGGTAAAGGTTTGGCGAAATAGTAACCTTGTATGATATGACAATCATGTTGTTTTAGAAATTCTAATTGTTCTATGGTTTCAATGCCTTCTGCAACGATTTCGATATTCATGTTTTTTGCTAGATTAATGATCAGTTTTGCTATACTGCCATCATCCGTATCAGGATAATCCTTAATAAAATTCCGGTCAATCTTAATACGTTCAAAGGGAAATCGTTTTAAGTAGCTAAGTGAGGCATAGCCTGTGCCAAAATCATCAATGGTAGTCATAAAGCCCATACGCTTCAATTCAATAATCACATCAATGGCTTCATCTTCATTTGTTATGAGAAGACTTTCCGTCACCTCGAATTCAATGTTTTCATTAGGGAAGGCATAGACTTGCTTCAAGCGCATAACCTGAGCGAATAAAAAATCCCATTTCAGTTGTACGGCGGAAATATTAACGGCAACAACGATAGATGCATTAGATTTGTAGAAATATTCAGCAAGCTTAAAAGCCTCTTTAAGTACAAACTCGCCAATAGGAATGATGAGTCTAGTCTGCTCTGCAAGGGGGATGAACTGATTCGGGGAGATATAATGATCATCGTGTTTCCAACGCAATAAGGCTTCAACACCAACAACATGTTTGGTGTGTACATTAATTTGCGGTTGAAAATGTAAAAACATTTCATCTTGTTCAAGTGCAAAACGCATATGTTTTAGGAGTTCATAATTTTCAGCAGATATAGATTCAAAGGCATCCTCGTATTTAACAATCTGATTTTTACCATTGTTCTTTGCATGATTTAAGGCAATACTTGCATTTTTAAGTAGTTCTTCAGCAGTCCTACCGTTTTCAGGCGAGCAAGAAAAGCCAAAACTTACAGTGATATGGTGCAGTTCATCATTTAGTAAATAGGGCTTAGTAAGGTGTCTTTTGAGAGAAGTCAAATGGTTAAGGATAATTTCATCATGTTTCAGATGGAAAAAGACACCAAATTCATCCCCTTCTGTTCGAGCAATTAGGTCGTGGGGGTGTTCATATTGTAGCAAACGATCGGAAAACTGCTTGATGAGCTGGTCACAAGCCTCAGTACCAATAAGCCCATTAAGAATTCTAAAATTATCAATATTAATTAGGAGACAGACATAGGATGATTCGGTATTGGTTTGTAAGAGAGCATCTATTTTTTCTTGAAACAGGACCTTATTTGGTAACTGAGTGGCAAAGTCATAGAAACGAAGATAGTTCAGATGCTGGTCCTTAATTTTTTGCTCGGAAATATCTTTAAAAAGGCCCAGATAGTAAGTGGCCTCATCGACGATCCTGGTGATGTACAGTTGCATGGGATAGGGTCTATCACCTAAACGTTTTTGCTCGAATTCTCCTTGTAATAAGCCTTTAGAGGAAAGTATATGTTTTTGTTTGTCTGTTAAGAATATGCCGGCTGTTAATAAATCTGAATCAAGGTTTTGGTCTTGATAACCAGTGATGCTGTGAAAGGTTTTATTCGTATATAAGATGCGGTAGTTCTCGTCCGTAATAAAGATACCGTTATCAGAATGCTCAAGCGTCTTTGTTATGAGTTGTAGTCTGGTTTCGATGTTTTTGCGTTTAGATTGTTCATTGTTTAAGGCAAGATTTTTAAACTCGATTGTCATTAGATCTGTCTGAAGTTGTTGGTTCATCTGAGTGAGTGCGCGTGCTAAAGCACCTATTTCGTCTTTTCGCTCTCTCAAAGATTCAGGTAAGTTGATATCATACAAATTCCCTTGTGCTGCATGAAGGACATCTTCCATAAGTTTAAGTGGGGCGGTGACACTTTTGCTAAACCATAGAGAAAGCAGGGAGACACAGAATATAACAGCCAGTCCAATCACCAACAATAATTGTTGGAACCTCCAAAGAGGGGCATATATTTGCTCCCTGGAAGTAGATATGCCAAGGGTCCATTGATTGGTAAGTTTTGCCGTAAAAAGGAGTTGGTCATCATCGAAGAGCTCATTGGAGGCGGTAATATCATTTGGTATCATAGTCTTACCTTCTGCGTCCAGTAAAAACGTAGTGCCTAGATTATAAACAGCATAATCCTGGACACGCTTTTCAATAATTTCATAAGCCAAATCCGTACCAATGACCGCAAAAAGCTGCCCTTCATAATAGATGGGTCGAGTCAAGGATATAAATCGTATGATTTCGCCATTGTCTAGAACCCAATCATAAGGTTGGGTCCAGAAGTCACCTTGGGCTTCTATTGGTCCAAACCACCAAGCCTTGTCATCTAAGGCATTGGGGCCGGAGGCAAAATAATCGTAGGGTAGGGTAGACTGTCGACTGACGTTACCGTCTCCATCTTGATCGGCATAATAGATATCGGTGGCAAAGTGATAAAGCTCAGGATTAATATAAATGTATGCGGTCCTGCTTTGATTTTGACTTTGAGCTTGTTGCCGGATGGTAGGTTCAAGCCAATCCATCAGAAGCTCGATGTCATCCTTATTTTCAGGTGGATTTTCTTTCAGATAGTCAAAAAGTGTGAATTCAAGGACATTAATAACCTTATAGGCTTCATCAATGCCTTTTTCGAACTCATGCTTCATGGCAAGAACAGCAAATTCACTTCGTTCGAGCGTACTGTCCTTAAGGAGACGGGAACCGAAGTATTGAGTAAAAGATCCAAATAAGATGAGGCTAATTATACTGACAAGAAGAAACAAGAAAAGGATTTGAATTTTTAGATTTTTGAACATGTGCGCCTCCTATGACGATACAATCTTAATCAAAACACAGCTCAATTTACAAATAACCTCAGAAGAATTTAGGGGTTAACTCTATTTTAGCACGGAATGAACCTTCTTTCCACACAATACGAACCGATCTGTGATGCCTTCTAAGAGCTTTGGTCTTATCAACAGTATGTTTCCTGTTGGCTTAATTCTTGGAACCCTTATAGTTGAGAGGGCCATGGGAAAGATAGAGTTTAGAAAATTACTGATCTCAATGAACGCCTTCATTGCACTTCTTGCAGGTATAATTGGATTACCGATTATGACCATATTACAAAATGAAATCCCTAAGAAACTCTTAGCATACCAATTATTGGCGCAAGCATAGCATTTTCTTATAGTATGTTTTTATTGGTGCAATTAAAAAGCAAAAAAATAAAACTTTGGAGGTAAAATCCAAAATAGCATAATAGATATATACTTTATTT
>NZ_JARGDP010000012.1 GCF_029210395.1 Petrocella sp. FN5
ACTTTATTTACTTTTTACATTGTAGCATTATATATGAACTTCAACAATAGAGATTAACCGACCGTAGACCATAATTGACATTAAAATATTAGTATGGTAACATATCATATTATATTGATAGGAGGATTCCATGGTACTTAAGTTGATTGAAAGAAACAAATATGATTCTGTCAGAGAATATGTATATAATACATTACGTGAAAATATTATGAACTTGGACTTGAAACCAGGAACGAATATAACTGAGAAGGATATTGCTGAAATGATGGAAGTAAGCCGAACACCTGTTAGAGAGGCTTTGCTTAAATTATCTCAAGAAGATTTACTGAATATATATCCACAAAAAGGTACGATTGTGTCATTGCTTGATATTAATTATATTGAACAAGCGATGTTTATAAGAATGAGCCTAGAAGTTGCAATCGTCAAGCTGGCGTGTCAAAAATTTTCAGAAGAGATCCTATATGAACTCAGAAAAAATTTGAATGACATGGCTTTTCAAATCAAGCAATTGGATATTAATACGAAGCGCTTGTTTTCTTACGACACAGAGTTCCACAAATTGCTTTATAAAGGAACTGGGATGATGCAGGCATGGTTTGTCATAACTCAAGTAAGCACCCACCTTAATCGAGCTAGGTATCTAAAGCTACTCACTTCGGACATTCATTGGGAAGGTATTATAAAGCAACATACAGAATTAGTGGATGCTCTTGAAAACAGGGAAACAGAAAAGGCCATAAAAGTATTAAATGCTCATCTTGGAGGGTTTGATATGGAGATATACAGATTAAAAGAAAACCATCAAGACCTATTCGTATAAAGAAAACCAAATTTATTCCGATAAATTTGGTTTTCTTTTGTTCTCTAGGAGCGTCATACTCTAGTATTCAGCTTTAAAACATAGCTTCATTTCTTCTTTGTGGGGTATTGAAAATTCCATAAAAAATTGATAGGAAAAGGTTGACAAGCCATTACTACCATGGTACCATACATTTATTACTATGGTAGTTACACTAGAATACAAAGAAAGGAGGAGATGAGAATATGCGCAAACTAGGCATTGCAATAATTGGTCTAGGAGCAATATCCAGTGTACACATAGAAGGCTATCTTAATTTTAAAGAGCAATGTGACATACGCGTTCTTTGTGATATGAATGTAGAAAAAGCAGACAAGATCATAAAAGACTTCGATATTAAAAATGCTACTGTGATTACGGATTGGCAAAAAGTATTGGATAAGGATGACATTGATCTGGTATCAATATGCTTACCACCTAGTCTTCATGCTACGATTGCAAAGCGAATTCTTGAATCGGGCAAAAATGTCCTTATTGAAAAACCTATGGCACTATCTTTGAAAGATTGCGATGACATTATTAGAATAGCAGAAGAGAATAAAGTACTTGTTAGTGTTGTCTCTCAGAATAGGTATAAGATTCCTGTGATGAAAGTGAAACAAATCATTGATCGTAAAATTGCCGGTCCTGTTTTGACTTCAATAGTTAATTCTTTTTGGTGGCGAGGTGGAAATTATTACGATATCTGGTGGCGTGGTAAATGGCAGAGTGAAGGTGGTGGATGCCTGATGAATCATTCTGTTCATCATATTGATTTATTACAATGGATCAATGGCATGCCAAGTAGTGTAACGGCTGTTATTAACAATCTGGTTCATGATAATTCGGAGTGCGAGGATCATGCTGTGGTAATCCTACAGTATCCCCAAATGACAGCACAATTGACTTCCTCATTATTGGCTCATAATGAAGAACAAGAGCTGATATTTCAGACAACAAAATGTAGACTATCTATTCCATGGAAACCTGCTGCATCAAAGGCTTTGGCAAATGGTTTTCCTGAAGAAAACACTCAGTTCCTAGAAGAAATTCAAGCCTATTATGAGTCCGTTGAAGAAATAAAATATGAAGGCCATACGGCTCAGATTCTAAATGTCATAAGAGCTATTAATGGTGAAGAAGACTTGCTAATCGATGGTAATGAAGGTAGAAAGACGATTGAAATAATAATGGCGATATACAAATCAGCATTATTAGGTAGAACTGTGGATTTGCCTTTAGAAAAAGAGGACGATTTTTATAATTTTGACACTTTCATTCAGTCAATGCCACATTTTAATGAGAAAACAATTAGTACAGAAGGGTATTCAGAAAATGTAATTACCTTAGGTAGAAATGTAGGAAAATGATGTATAAAAATATATTGAATCGGGAGGAATAGAGAATGAAAAGAATAACATCAATGTTATTGGTATTAAGTTTGGTTGCTATAGTATTTGTAGGATGCGCTGGAAAGGATTCAAATGTAACAGAGCCAATAAAAGAGAATGAAGAAGTTGAAACATCAGAAAATGAACCACTAGTAGATGATACAGTATATAAACTTAGAACTTCCACCAATTTAGGAGAGGTAGGAACAACAGGTTTAGCCTTAAAATATTTTGTTGATCAAGTTAATGAAAGATCAGGCGGAAGAATCGAAGCAACAGCTAATTATGGATCTGAACTTGGTAGTCAACTTGAGCAAGTAGAAATGGCACAGTTAGGTGATTTGGAAATGGTATGTGCAGCACCCGGTACCGGATTGGGTGGATGGGTTCCTGAATTAGCTATGTATGAGTTCCCTTTTATTTTTGACGACAATGAGCAATATAGAAAAGTTCTAGTAGATACCGAAGACGAAGTTACTAAGCTGGTTTCTGAGTATGGATTCACAGCGGCATCGGGACAATCCCAAGGTGCCAGAAATATTCTGACGCTTAAGCCGATTAATACAATTGAAGATTTAGCGGGTGTCAAAATGCGTGGACCCAATGTTGTATATACAGATATGTTTGACGCCCTTGGTGCTGCAGGAACGATAACCGGATGGAATGACATTTATACATCACTTCAAACAAAAGTCATTGAAGGATGTGAAGCTTCACCAAGTGCTCTCTATTCAATGAATTTTCATGAGCAAGCAAAGAATATGACGGTAACCAATCACATTATTGCGTGTACATACTATTTCTTTAATACGGAGTGGCTTGAGAGTTTACCAGATAACTTGAAAACAATTGTACTTGAAAGCGCAGAAGATGCAAGAGAATACCATGCAAAACTATATGATGAAGAAGATGCAATAGCATTACAAGCGATGATCGATGAAGGTGTTAATGTGATAGAATTATCACCAGAAGAAAAAGCAAAATTTGTTGAAGCATGTTCTGGAATGTTAGATGAGTACAGAGCAAAAGGCGATAATTGGAATGCTTTTATAGATGTATTATTAGCCGCAAAAAATTGATATAATATGAAGAATTACTATTGTTGGCATGATTACATTCGTAATTATGTCAACAATAGTATTCTGATTTCTATTAGGAAAGAGCCACTTCCCTAACAGAAATCAGAATACTAGCTTTAATGCATGGTCCTCATATGTGCTAAGAAGAAAGATTTTTTGTAACGAACCTCTTAGGTTAATACTATTATGGAAGGAACTGAAGTGATGATCAAAAAAATATACATTATATTAGACAGAATACGTTCGGTTGGGATTGTAAGTATATTCTCATTCATGCTTTTATTAAGTCTTCTGCAAATATTTCTCAGATATTTTTCCTTTCTGGGTTTGAGATTATTTACTTGGGGAGATGAGATTGTTAGATTATCAAGTATATGGGTGGTGTTTTTGGCAGCAAGTTTGGGTGTAAAGGAAAAAGCACATCTAAGTGTAGCCTTTTTTTTAGAAAAATATCTTCCAAAAAAATTAATGGTCAGTGTACAAAACATTGCAAGTCTTATTGTCATAGTAACCCAAGTATTTCTTATATACTATGGAAGCAGATATGCTCTAAATGCTGTCGGTAAAACCTTGCAGAACATTGATATGTCCATTGCATGGTTTTATGCAGCAATACCTGTAGGCTGTTTTTATTTATTGATGGACTATATTCTCATTTTGGTATACAAAGAGCATCCGTATTCAAGAAAAAAATTAAGCATAGATAAGAATTAATAAAAAATGGGAGGAAAATATGATACAAATACTATTAGTTTTTGCATGCCTAATCCTTTTTATACTTTTAGGCTTTCCAATATATATGTCTACCATAATTACTGGCATTATATTTGTTCTAGCAATGGATATATCGCCGACACTTGTCATTATAAAAATGTTTGGTAGCATAAACTCATTTGCATTAATGGCAATACCTTTTTTTATCATTGCAGGTAATATAATGATGAAAGCAGGTATAACGGATAAGTTGGTTAATTTTGCGAACGCCATTGTTGGTCAAATGAAAGGCGGATTAGGACATGTCAATATTGTGACATCAATGCTTTTTGGAGGCATCCAAGGTTCAGGTGCAGCAGATGCATCAGCTATTGGAGGCATGCTTATTCCTGCAATGGAAAAGCAAGGTTATGAAAAAGACTATGCTGTTGCGGTTACAGCTGCTTCTTCACTACTAAGTCCAATCATACCACCGAGTATTGCAATGATTCTCTACTCTTTTTACACAGAGATGTCCGTTGGTAAATTATTTCTAAGTGGTATTATTCCAGGGCTTACAATCGGAATAACTATGATGATCATCAATGCGCTGCTATATCGAAAAAGAGGGTATAAGTTTGAACTTCAAAAATTCAATTTTAAGAATTTATTGGTCACCTTTTTGGATTCATTTGGAGCTCTAATAATGCCTCTTATCATAGTTCTTGGGATTGTATTTGGTGTTGTTACACCAACTGAATCAGGTGTATTAGCTATTATATATGGACTTTTCTATGGCTTTATTGTTTCTAGATCACTCAAGTTAGATATGGTACCCAAAATATTGTTAGAATCGGCCATTACGACATCGGTTGTCTTAATGACAATTTCGGCTGCCGGCATTATCAGTAATGTTTTTGTTAGGATGAATCTCCAAGGTGAGATTGTCAATTTCTCTGTAAATGTTATTGGAAATCCATATATAGCAACATTCTTCTTAATCTTAATCATGATGATATTAGGTTGTTTTTTGGATCCTACCATACTCATTGCAATGTTTGCCACAAGCATACTAAGTGTCGGAACCTCTTTAGGTTTTGATCCAGTACATTATGGTATTATTATGATTATTGTTATGCAAATAGGCGCCATCACACCACCTGTTGGAACTTTTTTGTTTATTAGCTGCGGAATAGCCGGACTTCCTATAGAAAAAAGTGTAAAACCATTGGTGCCATTTATTCTATGTGTTTTAGTAATAGTTACAATTATGATATTTGTACCTGGGATGGCAACCTGGATACCAAGTTTAATAGGTTAAGGATAAAGGATGGATAATATGAGTAGAGCAGACGGCATGAATTATGCACCAAAAGGAAAACAAAAACCAGTTTGCAAAAAGGGGGATTTTGTTTTCTCTGTAATAGGCTTGAATCACGGCCATATTTATGGGATGTGTAATGGTCTTATTGAAGCGGGTGCAGAATTAAAGTCGGTTTATGACACAGATGAAGAACGGCTAAAGAGATTTGTAGATACTTACAAGAATGTCAAAATAGCCAAAAGCGAAGATGAAATACTTAATGACCATAGGATAAATATGATTGCGAGTGCTACAATCACATCAGAAAGAGGACCACTAGGTATGAAAGTGCTGGAGAGTGGTAAAGACTACTTTGTTGATAAAGCACCCTTTACAACTTTAGAACAACTAGAAATAGCTAGACAGAAAACGAAATACACCGGTAAAAAGTATATGGTTTATTATAGCGAACGACTTCATGTAGAAAGTTCAGTATTTGCTGAAGAACTTATCAAGGATGGCGCAATAGGAAAAGTAATACAGGTCATGGGTCTTGGTCCTCATAGATTAAATCCATCGAGTAGACCGGACTGGTTTTTTGAAAAAGAAAAGTATGGTGGCATCTTATGTGATATCGGAAGTCATCAGATCGAGCAATACCTCACTTTTGCAAATGTTAAGGATGCTACAGTTGTAAGAAGTCAGATTGCAAATTATAATAATCCACAATATCCTGAGTTGGAAGACTTTGGTGAAGCCATGTTAATTGGAGACAACGGTGCTACCAATTATTTTAGGGTCGATTGGTTCACACCAAAAGGGCTTCGTACATGGGGGGATGGAAGGACGATTATACTCGGAACCAATGGTTATATTGAGTTGAGAAAATATATTGATATTGGTAGAGAAGACACTTCAGATCATGTATACTTGGTAAACAATGAAGGTGAAAAGCACATTCATGTAGCAGGGAATGTTGGTTTCCCTTACTTTGGTAAACTAATCTTAGATTCGCTGAACAGAACTGAAAATGCGATGACACAAGAGCATGCTTTCAAAGCAGCTGAATTATCCTTAATAGCACAATCCTTGGCAGTAAGAATTAACCACAAAATAAAAGGTTAGGGCTTTTATTATGCCTTGTTTTATGCTATTATAGTCAACAGTCAGTTCGTAACCATCCTGACTATAAACAAAACTAGGAGGCTTTAAAAATGAATAAGAAAACGAAGTATCTGGTCCAATCCGGTGTGATTGCGGCGATCTATGTGGTGCTGGCCCAAGTCTTTGGCTTTATTGGATTTGGACCGATTCAGTTTAGGATTGCGGAAGCTCTGACGGTTCTGCCATTTTTTACCCCGGCAGCAATACCAGGTGTATTTATCGGGTGTTTGCTTGCCAATATTCTATATGGCGGTGTTTTGCTTGACGTTGTATTTGGATCTTTGACAACACTTTTAGCGGCTTATCTATCGTTTAAGCTTAAGAAGAACAAATGGATGGTCACAGTACCACCAATTCTTCTAAACGCAGCCATCATACCCTTTGTACTGAAATATGGCTATGGTGTACCCGAAGGTATTCCTTTTATGATGGGTACCATTTTCTTGGGACAATTCATCGTTGTCGGCATTATCGGTATGGTACTGCTTCATGCCTTGTTGCCAATCAAAGATAAGATTTTTGAATAAAAAAATTGAATAAGTAACAAAAATACACAGAGTATAAAATTAGTTTTTCTTCTCTGTGTATTTTAATGCCAACTTTTATATTTCTTTGGATAGAATACTTTAACCTAGACTACTAGTATATGCGTTTCTTACTCTGACGATACTTATGAGGTGAGATACCGTATTCTTGTTTGAAAATATGATAAAAATAGCTTAAACTTTGAAAACCTACATCAAAGGCTAAATCTATAATTTCATGATCAGAGTGCATAAGCATGTTTGCGACATAGTTAAGTCTTTTTGAATTAATATACTTAACAGGTGTGGTATGAAGGTGTTTTCTAAATTCTCGACAGATATGTTCTTTTGTTTTACCAGAAAGATTTTCTAAGTTATCCAAACCATTTGCTAAATTATCAATACTATCAAGCGATTTTAGTAGACGTTCAAGCCAAATAGGTAATATTGCTTTATCTGAAGGTACCTTATTATAAGTAACGGGTATAAAATATTTGGACATTACATCTATTAATTGAATTCTAAGATAAGTACGTATTTTTTCTTCTTCCTGAACTGGAAAAAGACTTAAGCGTTCAAGACGAGATTGTAGAAGGTTTTTCTCATTATGGCAAAGGGTAGTAACGGGAACCAATGCTAGTGACAAAAGTGTTTCTTTTATATCTGAACTATAGAGGTATTCAAATAATGAATCAATTGTAGAAGATGGGAATGCTAAGTTAATATGTGTACATTCGCCTAGAGATATTTTTGAATGAACATCGCCAGGTCTGACAAAGACCAATGAACCTTCAGTTAGATTAAATCTTTGGTCGACCAACTCATAGAGCATTTTACCACGGGTTATTAATGTTAATTCATAGAAGTCATGTACCTGTGGATATTGAGATGGATCAATTTGTGTATGGAAGGCAAAATGAGTTTCACTATTCATGTTAATAACATTTTTTGTATTGATATTATGCATTTTTCATATCCTCCATAAAACTGTCATAATATCAATATACAGCAGTATTAAAAAAAATACAACAAGATTATTACATAGATATAATATACAATAAATCTATAAATCATGGTGTTGTGCACAAGAAATATAGATTTATATAAAAAAATTTATTCACTTTTATTGATTTATTCTGTAATAAGAGATAATTAATTATAATTATTAAAAAGATGCTTAATTAAAAAAATTAATACTGTCAGAAATGAGGAATAAAATGAAACTGGGTATGGGTTTATATAAACATATGTTAACGGATGAAAATTTCCAATTTGCAAAACAAACAGGATGTACACATTTAATTGTGCATCTTGCGGAATATTATTCAAAAGACATTGTAACAGCTACAGATGCAGTCAATAATTATGGAAACTCTAAAGCTTTTGATGAAATATGGGAATTGGATAGTATGCTAGAATTGAAAGCAAGGGCTGCTGAATATGATCTTGAAATATTTGGAATTGAAAATTTTAGTCCTGCTGATTGGTATGATGTTCTATTAGATGGCCCCAAAAAATATGAGCAAATAGAGTATCTAAAGAAACTAATCAGAAATGCAGGAAAAGCAGGAATTAAGTCTTTTGGCTATAATTTTAGTCTTGCTGGGGTTTGGGGACATCAAAAAAAGAACATCGCAAGAGGTGGAGCAATAAGTGCATGTTTCAATGCAGATGAACTTGATATTGAAGCTCCAATTCCTAATGGTGAAGTGTGGAATATGACTTATAATTCTAATGGAGAAGGTAAATCTACCGAAGATATCGGATATGATGAACTTTGGAAACGATTAGAATGGTTTTTAAACGAAATATTGCCTGTCGCTGAGGAAGCGGGCGTAGATATGGCACTTCATCCTGATGATCCGCCAATGCCTTTTTTAAGAAAAACACCGAGATTAGTGTATCAACCAGAGCTGTATGAAAAACTAATTAAATTGGTTCCAAGTGATTCTAATAAAATAGAGTTTTGTATGGGCAGTATCCAAGAAATGACAGAAGGTAATCTCTATGATGCAATAGAAAAGTATGCATCAATGAATAAGATTAGTTACGTTCATTTTAGAAATGTTATTGGAAAAGTCCCCGATTATAAGGAAGTATTCCTTGATGAAGGTGACATCGATATGTTAAAAGCCTTGAGGCTGTTTAAAAAACACCACTTTGAGGGCGTTCTAATTCCGGACCACACACCTTTAATGACTTGTGATGCACCTTGGCATGCTGGAATGGCCTATGCATTGGGTTATATGAAAGCTGCAATGCGAATAGTACAGGAGGAATAAGTATGGAAAATCAGAAGTATAAAAATAATGATGAAGCGCTTTTTGAGGTCATTAAGAAGGAATTATACACACCTGTGGTTGGAGATATTCTAGATAGTATGGGATACTGTCATCAATTTTTACCACAGCCGGTGCAATCGATTAGGGAAGATTTCATTGTCGTTGGTTGGGCAATGCCAGTCCTTATGATTGACGTATATGGACCACAAAAAAAACCATTTGGACTTTTGACGGAAGCACTTGACCAGTTATTACCGGGAGAAGTTTACATAGCAAGCGGGGGTGAAATGCGATGTGCCTATTGGGGAGAGCTTCTAACTGCAACAGCTCGAACAAGAGGTGCGGTTGGTGCAGTTATCAACGGTTGGCATAGAGACACACCTATGGTATTAAGTCAGAACTGGCCAGTCTTCAGTAGGGGACGTTATGCGCAAGACTCTTCTGTGCGTACACAAGTAGCAGATTATCGTTGCAACATTGAGATTGGGGATGTATTGGTTAGATCGGGAGATCTTGTTTTTGGCGATATAGATGGTGTTCTGATAATCCCAAAAGAAACCGTAGAAGAAGTGCTTGAAAAGTCACTAGAAAAAGTTAGGGGTGAAAAGGTAGTAAGAAAAGCCATAGAAGCAGGTATGAGTTCGACAGCAGCTTTTGAAAAGTATGGTATTTTATAAAAAGGAGGGCAATATGGTAGAACAATCATTTATAAATGCATTTAGTTTGGAAGGGAACATAGCGGTTATTACAGGCGCAGCAACGGGTTTGGGAAATGCAATGGCAAAATGCTTAACATCTGCAGGAGCGAAGGTTATTGTTGTTGGTATAGAATCTGAAGAAATCCTAAAAAAAGCTTGTGAGGATATTGGCAACGATGCTGGTTATTACCAATTTAATGTGACAGATACTGATCATTCAGAGGAATTAGTTAAGCGTATAATTGAAGACCATGGTAAGATTGATATATTAATAAATAATGCGGGCATACATTGTAAAAAGCCAGTGGAAGACACTTCTATAAATGATTTTAATCGTGTTTTAGATGTACATTTAGTTGGCGCTTTTGCGCTGACAAAGGCAGTGATTCCATCAATGAGGTCAAATAAAAGTGGAAATATCATATTTATTTCCTCGATGTCAGCGTTCTTTGGACTTACTTCTGTAACGGCATATTCCGCTGCTAAATCAGCCGTACTTGGGCTTACGAGATCAATAGCCAGTGAAGTGTCCTGCGACAATGTTCGTGTCAATGCCATTGCACCGGGATTTATTGATTCGATAATGTTTAGAAAAGCTGTTGAAGGTGATGAGGATCGCCAAAATAAGATTTTAGGAAGAACGCCAATGAATAAATATGGTGATGCAATGGATATTGGATGGGCTGCGGTATATCTGTGTTCACCTGCTGCATCTTTTGTAACAGGCACTTGCTTAGCAGTTGATGGTGGATGTTTAATAGGTTTCTAAAAAATATTATATAAAAAAGGAGAAAATTATGAAGAAAATATTAGGATTAATGGTAGCATTGTTAATTGCATTTGCAACATTGGTAGGATGTACCCAAAAAGATACAAAGGTAGAAGAAGCTGAAGTATCAACAACTGAAGCAACAGAAGAAGCTACGACTACGGAGCCAGAAAAAGTAAGTATGAGATTTGGTAATACTCAAGGAGATAAAGATACACAATCCATGGGGCTGGCTGAAGTAAAGAGAAGAATGGAAGAAGAAACTAATGGCAATTTCCAAATTGAACTCTACTTTTCTTCTGCACTAGGTGGAACAGATGACCTTACAGAGCAGGCAATGCAAGGAGCACCTATTTTAACGGTTTCTGACCCAGGTAGACTGGCATCATTTGTTCCAGAATTTGGTGTAATTCAAGCACCCTATCTTTTGGATGACCCTAGCCAGTTAAATAAGTTGGTTGAAACAGAGACTTATAAAGCATGGGAAAAAGAATTTGAAGATCAAGGCTTAAAGCTTATTACTTCCAATTGGTATTCTGGTGCTCGTAACATGGTGGTTGATAAAGAAATAAATACACCTGCTGATTTAAATGGATTAAAGATTAGAACAATTGGTAGCCCACTTTTTACTGAAACAATAAATGCTATGGGCGCTATTGCAACACCTATGGATTGGGCAGAGGTTTATCCATCAATTCAACAAAAGGCCATTGATGGGGCAGAAGTACAGACACCTTCATCCTATGCAACGCGTCTTTATGAAATCTCTAAGTACACGAATAAAACGGAACATTTTCAATTAATTGGTTGTTTGGTCATGAGTAAAGAAGTTTTTGATTCTTGGAGTACGGAATACCAGGAGCTTTTTGTTAGAATTTGTAAAGAAGTAGGGGCAGAAAACCAAAAACTCGTTGTTAAACTTTCTAAAGAGTACGAGGACGAAATGGTAGAGCAAGGCATGATCGTTAGAGAAGTGGATAAAACACCTTTCATAGAAGCGGTTCAACCTGTGTATGAAAAATTAGGTTATGCTGAATTAAGAGATCAATTATTAGAAGAAATAAGCAAATAGTTTCAGTTGAAATTAACACATCCGGGCTTTATGTAACTTTCAATACGGGTGTGTTAATTTTCTAAAGTATAATTTTTCATATAGGAGGTCTCCATGGGAAAAGTTCTAAAAGTGATTTTCAGAATTGAGGAATTCATTTGTTCCACATTTTTTATTACAATTATTGGACTGGTTTTTGCATCCGCGGTTTTTAGATACCTGAAAATACCGATCCAATGGTCAATCGACATTACACAGATTTTGTTTGCGTGGGTAGCGTTTCTAGGAGCTGATATTGCATTAAGAAATGGCAAACTTTTAGGTGTTGATATACTAACAAGAAAGTTTTCAGATGTAATACAATATTATTTAAAGCTTTTTTGTAATGTATTGATTATCGTTGTTCTTTTTATTTTCATAGTATATGGATTTAACTTAAGTATCAGTAGCTGGCAAAGGTCATTTCAAACATTACCAATTAGCTACTCATTTGTAACACTTAGTTTGCCTGTTGGTTCTATTTTCATGTTGATGTCCAGTTTCACTAATATTTACAAGAATCATATCAATAGAAAAAGCATGAAAAAGGAGGTTGTATAAGTGGGCTTGCTAATAATTCTATTTATTTTTCTATTACTAATTAATATGCCAATTGCCTTCGTTATAGGAATTTCTGGACTGGGTTATTTCCTAACAAACAATGATATCCCTTTTGCAATTTCTATACAGAGAGTAGTAACTCAGACTCAATCCTACGCTTTTTTAGCTGTCCCTTTCTTTATTTTTGCAGGAAATTTAATGAATGAAACAGGTATAACCAAAGGTTTGTTGAGCTTATCTACGGTATTAACGCGCAAGATGGTTGGAGGTTTAGCACAAGTTAATGTTATTTTGAGTACATTGATGGGTGGGGTCTCAGGCTCGGCTACAGCAGATGCTGCAATGGAAATTAGAGTTCTTGGACCAAGTATGATTAAGCGGGGGTATTCGAAAGGGTATATTGCTGCTGTAACTTGTCTTACATCACTGATTACAGCTACGATTCCACCAAGCTTGGGACTAATTCTCTATGGTTTTGTAGGTGAGGTTTCCATTGGTAAACTTTTTGCCGCTGGTATCGTTCCTGGGTTTTTAATGATGTCGACACTCATGATAACGGTTAATCTCACAGCAAAAAAACGCGGATATGATATACCGAATCCTGATATAAAAGCGGCGTCTCTAAAAGAGATTTTGATAAATCTAAAAAAATCAGTTTGGGCTTTTATATTCCCAATCATTCTTATAGTCGGTATTCGATTTGGCTTATTTACACCTTCAGAATCAGGCGCATTTGCAGTTGTTTATGCTTTATTTGTCGGAAAATTCATTTATAAGGAATTGACTTGGACGTCCTTCAAAAATGCATTACGACATTCCGTACAAGACACAGGTGCTGTTATATTGATCATATCCTTATCCGGAATTTTTGGCTATGCACTCACTTATGACAAAGTTCCGGTAAAATTATCTCAATTGCTTTTTGGTATAACAACAAATCCATCACTGTTATTAATTATTATTCTATTGTTTCTTCTTGTATCCGGCATGTTTGTCGATAGTAATGTAAATATCTTACTGCTCACACCAATCTTTTTGCCGATGGTTACCCAGTTGGGTGTGGATCCAGTTCATTTTGGTATATTAATGATGACGATTGTCACAATGGGTGTTATGACACCACCGGTAGGTACGGCACTCTATGTTGTATGTGGGATTGTTGAATGTCCGATAGAGGACTTTATTAAAGATGCAATTCCATTTTATGCTGCAGTGTTTGCATTAATTATTATCTTGGTATTTTTCCCTCAGGTAGTTATGTTCTTGCCAAACCTACTGTTTTAGAAATATATAAGGATTTGAAAACTAAACGGCTTAGATCCTATAGGAGAAAAAATGAAAAAATTTATGAGTGAAAATTTTATGTTGGATAATGAAGTGGCTGTAGAACTATATCATACATATGCAGTTCATCAACAGATTATTGATTATCATTGTCACTTGAGTGTGCGAGAAATATATGAAAATAAACAGCCTCAGAATATAACACAATTGTGGCTTTATGGTGACCATTATAAATGGCGTTTGATGCGTTCTAATGGTATTTCGGAGTTCTTCATTACAGGCAATGCGAGTGATTATGAAAAATTTGAGGCATATGCACAAGCCTTACCTTATGCCATTGGTAATCCTTTATATCATTGGACACATCTTGAACTTCAGCGTTATTTTTCAATAGATACATGGCTCTCTCCAAAAACAACAAAGAAAATATGGGACAGCTGTAATGATAAGATTGAAAAAGGCGATTATTCACCACGCAAGTTACTTGAAACATCAAACATCTACGCACTCTGTACGACTGAAGATCTAATGGATACATTGGAATATCACAAGCTTCTTGATCAGGATGAAAGCTTTACAGTGAAAGTTTTACCTGCGATGAGGCCGGATAAACTTTTAAATATTGAATCAGATGACTTTTCTATGTATATAAAGAATATGTCTGAAATCACGGACGTTGAAATCCGTAATTATCAAGATTTAAAAAAAGCTGTATTAATAAGAATAGAAGAATTTGTCCAATGTGGATGCATAGCAAGTGACCATGGTTTTGAAAAAATGCCTTATAGGCGATCAACAGAAGAAGAAGCTAACGCAATATTTGTGAAAGCTATGAACGGGCAGTCTATTTCTGAAGAAGATTCTGAAAAGTATAAAACAATGCTTATGTTATTTCTTGCCAAGGAATACCATCGTTTAGGTTGGGCAATGGAATTACATATTGGCCCTATACGAAGTAGAAACACAAGAATGGTAGAGATGGTTGGAGAGAGCTCTGGATTTGACTCGATAGGAGATCATAGTATGGCGATAGCGGTTTCTTCATTTTTGAATGATTTAGAGATGACGGTGCAGCTGCCAAAAACGATTTTATTCTCTATCAATGATAAAGATAATGGCGTAATAGCAACAATGTTGGGAAATTTTCAAGATGATAAATACCCATCTAAAATACAATTTGGTTCTGCATGGTGGTTTCAAGATCATAGGGATGGTATGGAAAAACAAATGCGTGATTTGGCGAATGCCGGCCTCTTGGGTAGATTTATCGGTATGTTAACAGATTCGCGAAGCTTTTTATCCTATCCAAGACACGAGTATTTTCGACGTATCTTCTGTAATCTGATTGGGTCATGGATAGAAAACGGTGAATACCCATATGATTTAGAAGCCATTGAGATGTTGGTTACAGGTGTATGTTTCAAAAATGCAAAAGAATACTTTGGAATATAATTGACCAATCAATTTCTGGTATTAAATAAAAAATTTCCAAAACTAATGTTGAGGTGATATATTCGCTTCAACATTTTTTTGAGCTTATACTGATTATTACGTTCCAGTTCCTAAAAGCCAAGAACAAAGAGGCTACGCCTCGCTTTGCAAAGCAAATTGTTCCGGCAGGAAAGATTCCCTTGATAGTTAATGCGTTGTTCCAACGCATTAACATAGCAGAGACTTTTTGGAGAAGAAAAAGGTCTCTAAGTGTTCACTTAGAGACCTGGTTAACTCACGAATATAGGGATTACCCCTAACTGATAAAGAGCCTTATTATTTTAGATTCTCTGGGTTCAGTGGCAAGAGGGCCTCATGTACAAATTGCCCGTCTTTACGAATCAGCACGCCGTCAAAATAGATCTCACCACCACCATATTCAGGGGTCTGAATACACACGAGATCCCAATGAATGGCGGACTTGTTACCATTGTTGCATTCATCATAAGCGCTACCAGGGGTAAAGTGGAAGCTGCCCATGATTTTCTCATCAAATAAAGTATCTTTCATAGGATCAAGGATATAAGGGTTGACACCAATGGCAAACTCGCCAATATACCTTGCGTTCTCGTCGGTATCAAAGACTTCATTGATTCTCTTAGTATTATTGGCTTTTGCATCCACAATCTTACCATCTTTGAAGGTCAATTCAATATTTTCATAGGTAAAGCCTTGGTATACGGCCGGCGTGTTGTATCTAAGTGCACCATTGACAGAATCACGTACCGGTGCACTGTATACTTCACCATCAGGAATATTGACTTGACCATCGCATTTGATGGCCGGTAGACCCTTAATTGAGAATCTCAAATCCGTTCCCGGACCTAGGATATGCACTTGATCGGTTTTTTTCATAAGTTCTACCAGTGCATCCATAGCGATGGACATTTTACCATAGTCTAAGTTACAGACATTGTAATAAAAATCTTCAAAGCCAGAAGTGCTTTGGTTGGCCAATTGAGCCATAGAAGCGTTGGGGTATCTAAGCACAACCCATTTGGTTGTGTTGACCCTGATGTCACTGTGTATGGGGTTGAACCAGTATTTCTGGTAGAGAGCCAGTTTTTCAGCGGGCACATCGCTCCACTCTGAAACATTATCAGACCCACGTACACCAATATAACAGTCCATCTCCTGCATACGAATGGATTCCCATTTACATTTGATTTCAAAAAATTCCTGAGTCGCACCAAGGAGCTGTTCTCTTACAACACGATAATCTGTTGCCTGAAGAAAAGGATACCCCCCAGCTGCTAATACTTCTTTGACCAGTTTCCTTGCCAAATCCTCTGTTTCTGAACCGATGTATTCTATAAGGACTTTTTCTTTCGGTTGAACTTTACATGCGTAATTGACTAAATTCTTAGCCAAGGTTATAATTCTTGCATCCATTTTATGTTCCTTTCTATTAAAGAACCCTTTAAGGGTTCAAGTATTATAGGTATCTCTAGTTCTGCATTCTTTTCACTCTATTATACCAAAGATGGTTAAGAAAGAAAAGAGCGTTAAAATATTTTTTACGTCTATGAAAGCTAGACTCATTTTTTTGATGCCCTAAATATTATTTAAAGAATTTGTCATATATGAAGTTAAGGAATATGCTACAATAGTCATAAGATCAACGAATAGAAAATAAGCCCACTTGGGAAAAACATTTTGAGGAGATTAGTGATGAATAATACTGAAGTAAAAGCTATTTACAAGCACCCGGAAGCCTACTATGGGGATAAAATTCAGATTTCAGGCTGGATTCGAAGCGTAAGGGCATCTAATGCCTTTGGTTTTATGGTGCTGAATGACGGAACATGCTTTAATACGATTCAAGTGGTTATGGACAGTGATCTTGAAAACTATAAGGAACTTTCCAAGCAAAACGTAGGTGCCGCTGTTGTTGTTGAAGGTGTAGTGGTAGAGACGCCGGAAGCAAAACAGGCTTTTGAGATCAAAGCCGATAAGATTACAGTTGAGGGTGAATCAGCCAGTGATTATCCCCTTCAGAAAAAACGCCATGGTTTTGAATACCTACGTACCATTGCTCACTTAAGACCTAGAACCAATACTTTTTCAGCTGTATTTAGAGTACGCTCTCTTACGGCTTTTGCCATTCATCAGTTTTTTAATGAAAAAGGCTTTGTTTATGTACATACCCCAATCATAACAGGCAGTGACTGTGAAGGTGCTGGGGAGATGTTTAGAGTATCTACTCTGCCACCTCTTGATGTACCCAAAAATGAAGAAGGTGCAGTGGATTACAAGGAAGATTTTTTTGGCAAAGAAGCCAATCTTACAGTCAGTGGTCAGTTAAATGTGGAAACCTATGCTATGGCATTTAGAAATGTATATACTTTTGGACCGACTTTTAGAGCGGAAAACTCTAATACGCCAAGACACGCGGCAGAGTTTTGGATGATTGAGCCGGAAATGGCCTTTGCAGATCTTAAAGATGATATGGACCTTGCAGAAGAGATGATCAAATATATTATTCGTTATGTAAGGGAAAAGGCACCGGAAGAAATGGCTTTCTTTAATCAGTTTGTGGATAAATCCTTGTTTGACCGCTTAGATAAGGTTGCCAATAGTGATTTTGAGAGAGTGACTTATACCGAGGCAATAGAATTACTTCAAAATAGCGGCAAAGCTTTTGAGTATCCTGTTAGCTGGGGCGGGGATTTACAAACGGAACATGAGCGCTACTTAACAGAAGAGGTCTTTAACAAACCAGTGTTTGTAACGGATTATCCTAAGGACATTAAGGCTTTTTATATGAAGATGAATGAGGATGAAAAAACAGTTGCTGCCATGGACCTTCTGGTTCCGGGTGTTGGAGAGATTATTGGTGGTAGTCAAAGAGAAGATGACCTAGATAAGCTGCTAAGCAGAATGGAAGCGATGGGTCTTAATGAAGAAGATTATTGGTGGTATTTGGACATCAGAAAATACGGTGGCACGCGTCATGCCGGTTTTGGCCTAGGCTTTGAGCGTATGATTATGTATATCACCGGTATGAGTAATATTCGTGATGTTGTATCATTCCCTAGAACAGTTCATAATCTGGAAATCTAAATTAATGGAGGGTTAAGTTATGTCAGAAGAAAAAAAAGATGAATTATTGGATAACTTAACAGTGAAATTGGAAAAAGGAATCAAGTCGATGGCTACCTTAAAATCATTTGCCATTGGCCTCTTTATTCTTTTTGTGCTTGGGTGTGCCATATTGACCTACATGCAATTTGCTACATTTGAGCAGTTCCAAAAGGGTGAGTCTGCCATGGAATATATAGAAAAAGATAAAGAAAATTGGGTATATGAAGATCATGGTCTGGATATTCTTATTTCTGAGAATGTTATTGCCCACGAACTGTCCATCTTGATTGCTAAAGATGTGAAAGATACAGCCTATAATTTGGAACATCTCTATTATGATGGTAAGAAGCAAGCTTTGAAGTTGAATCTGACCTTTGCCGGTTTCTATCTTCCGATTGTATATTATATGGAATATTCTGAAGATGAAGGCAACCTTAGAGTGTCTTATGATAAGGTTGGTATAGGACGACATGAATTCAAAGTCATTGGTCCATTGAAATATCTGATAAATAGAGGTAGAGTAAGCCGGCTGATTCATGAAATGCGTATTGATTTGACCCAATATGGCAAGCCATCAGGCCTTGATCTTATGTATGTTGTGCCCATGGACCAAGACTTGAAGCTTAACTTTGTCGTGAATGAAGAAGAGATACAGGTTGTTATTGAGCAGATGAGAGGTGCCATAAACAAAGAACTACTACCTATTTACAGGGCCAGTTCATCCCCTCTAGCAGCAGAGGCTGTTGATCTATTAGAACAGATTTATCCTTTATCAGCAGACCAAATGAAACGTATGATTAAAGATGTAACCGGTGGGCGAGAACTGGTCAGACATTTATTGGTGTTAACCAATGAAACAATGACCAACCAGATTGTATTAGAGCTCCAGAAACAAGGATTTGATCTTGACAGGGAACAAATTGCCCTTGATCGAAAGGCACTTGAAGGCCAGATTATTGATGAGTATGCTGTAGAGATTTTTAATGGTTTGGAAGCATATTTTTCAGATCAGATTGTGGCTTATAACAACGGACGTCCTTTTGATTTGCTCAATATGAAAACAGTCACGATCCAAGATATCGTCAGAAACTATAACATTAAGATTGAGGATAGCATATTGGAACGTATGAACTTTGTATTAGTGGATGGCTTTAGTATTGCCTATGAAGTCGACCCATCGACCTATTATATTAAGTCTTTAGATGGTTTTGAGGTACTTTCAAAGGAAGACTATGAACAGCTTCCGGGATCAGGACCCTATATCGAACCAAAACTTGTAACAGATTTAGAGATGTGGCAAGAAGTTGAGACTATCCTTATGGAAAAATTCGAGGTGGAACGGATATTTATTCGTTATATGAAGACAGATGGTAGATCAATTTTTACCATAGCATCTCCTGTTAATAACCCACAGATATATTTGAGTGTTGCCATGATAAAAGACGACACCATTAAAATATTAGAGGATAATGTACAATCTATAGAAGCTTTATTAGAGGCACATCCCGACTTTAACATTGAGACGGTAACGCGAGAAATTGAGACCGTTCAACTGAAGAAAATATCTGAAGAAATACAGGCCTATATACTTGAAGATATGTATCAACAGGGAAAACTTAACCACCCTAGTAATTATACGATAGAATACAGCTCATTTGACGGTAAGTATATATCATTTTTAGTTTCAAATGGAGAAGAATACGTCTATAGGGTTGAGGATACATCTTTTGGTACCTATTTGGCAACGGTTTATGACAAGGAAAAGGCCATCAGAAATTGGCGAGACATACCTAAGATTATTTTATTACAAGACAAACCTTAAGAAGGACTATAATATGATGGATATGAACTATATTAAGGAACAACTCAGTAGTTTGGTTGGCATTCACAGTCCCAGTGGTTTTTGTGATGCTGTCACCGATTATGTGAAAAAAGAAGCCAGCCGTCTTGGTTATGAGGTGAACTATACTCAAAAAGGCGGTATCTATATCACCATAAAAGGCGTCAATGACAAGGAAGCCATTGGCATGGCTTCTCATTTGGACACCCTTGGTGCTATGGTTAGATCCATTAATGACGATGGTACGATTCGGTTTACCAGTATTGGTGGCTATATGATGTCAACGATTAATGGTGCCTATTGTAGCATTTATACAAGAGACGGTAAGATCTATAAAGGTACTATGCTGTCTAAGAAAGCTTCGGTTCATGTTTATGAAGACATAGATGATTATAAGCTCATAGAAGAAAATATGTTGATTCGTGTAGATGAGCAAGCAAGTACTAAAGCAGATATCTTAAAGCTTGGCATTGAAGTTGGGAATTTTATTGGAATTGATCCTATGTACCGAGAAACAGAATCTGGCTTTATTAATTCCAGACACTTGGATAATAAAGCAGGTGCAGCTGTATTACTTGGTTTGCTTGAGACCATCAAAAGCGAAAAAATAGTATTTAAAAATACCTTGCAGGTTATTTTTACAACCTACGAAGAAGTGGGGCATGGTGCTTCTTTTATTCCGGATAATATTAAAACACTGATTGCTGTAGACATGGGTGCCATAGGTGAAGACCTTAGTTGCACAGAACAAGACGTTTCCATCTGTGTAAAGGATTCTTCCGGACCCTATGACCATAAACTGGTATCAGAGCTTCTTGAGATTGCTAAGGACAAGAAGCTGAATTACGCACTGGATGTCTATCCCCACTATGGTTCAGATGCCAGTGCAGCCCTTAAAAGTGGTGCTAATATCAGAGCCGCTTTGGTAGGGCCTGGGATTCATGCATCCCATGGTATGGAGCGCACCCATGAAAAAGCCTTGGAACAGACCCTATTGTTGTTACTAGGTTATTTGGAAAAGATTAAATAAATCGTCATTTCGTCAATAAAAAGCTTATATTTACATACATTAGCAGCCTATAATACCAGAAGAAGCCAACATCGACCATGAAGTTCCTGGAAGCAGTGTATGTGATGAAGTTAGTCAGCATGGATGCTGACCGTCGACTTTTGGTGCATGGATGCATCAATCGGAGACCGTAATCATATACACTGTGGAAGAGTTTTCATGGGACCCATTTTAACACAGCATACCATCTTATTCATGAAACTGTTCTATGGTGAAGATATTCTTGTCCCCACGATAACGGGATATGGTGTACTCTACCGGTGTATCAAACTTATTATAACCAGTATAATGGAAAAGTTGGATGGCTGTGGTTTTGGTGATGTCCAAGAGGTCACAATCTTCTTTGGTCGGAATGACAGCTTCAATATTTCTTACAACACGATAGATTTTTGTATTAACATTTTGTGCCAGTATTTTGTAAAGAGATTCCTGACCCATGTCATGATCCAAGATATGCTTACAAAAGGAATAAGGCATATATGTCTGAGTAATGACGATGGGTTGACCGTCAGCGTAACGCAATCTTTTCAAACTAATGACATCTGTGTTGGCAGTGATACGAAGTGCACCGGAAACCTCAGTGTTGGCTGGTATGACTTTTAGGTCGATGACTTCGGAAGAAGGTGTGTACCCTTTACGCGTCATTTCTGCATTATAGCTTTCAATCTTGCGGATAAAATCTTGATTGATTTTGTTCTGAGCTACAAAAGTACCACGCCCTTTAACACGGTGAAACTTGTTCTCATTCACCAATTCGGTTAAAGCTTGTCTTATTGTGGTACGGCTAATTCCGAATATATCACATAACTCAAACTCGGTTGGAATCATATCACCGGCTTGAAGTTCGCCATTTTTCATCATATTTAGTAATATATTCTTAAATTGGAAATAGAGGGGAATGGGTGTTGTTTTATCGACAACATACTGCTTGAATAAATCAATTTTTGTCATTTTCGTCACCTTGTCATCATAATATAGTTGTAATATGTTATGCTTATGCTACATACACTATTTTACAGGAATCTTAGGAAAAATCAAGCGTTATTTAGGACAAATCAAGGTTTATAAGATTTTATTATTGAAGACTTGGGTACTTTACAAGGTAAAACGGATGAATAGGTATGTATGTAATGACATAATAAGTGAAAAGTTGGGTTATAACTTAGCCTTTTGTCATGAAGAGGGATATGGTATCATGATAATAGTGTATAACACAAACCCATCAAGTTCATAAGGATTAGGAGTGGTAGAATTGAAAAAACGAATAGGTATTTTAACCAGCGGCGGAGATTGTCCAGGTCTTAATGCAGCCATTAGAGGTGTTGCAAGGGCTTCTTATGATTTGCTGGATTGTGAGATTATTGGGATTAAAGGTGGATATAAGGGCTTAATTGATGGCGATTATAAAGTTATGGCTTCTCATGATTTTTCAGGTATATTGACACGAGGTGGTACGATTCTTGGGACCCATCGAACGCCTTATAAACAAATGAGAAAAATAGAAGAAGACGGAATTGATAAAGTGGCCAATATGGTCAAAAACTACAATCAATTAAAGTTGGATTGTTTGGTGACCATCGGTGGTAACGGCACCCACAAAAATGCTAATCTCCTAAGAGAAGAAGGCTTAAATATTATTGGTTTACCAAAAACCATTGATAATGATATCTATGGTACAGAAATGACATTTGGGTTTCATAGTGCGGTTGACATTGCTACAGAGGTGATCGATCGAATCCATACAACAGCGGATTCTCATGACCGGGTTATGTTGATTGAGCTTATGGGACATAAAGCCGGATGGTTGACTTTATTTTCAGGTATTGCGGGTGGCGCCGATGTTGTATTGATACCGGAGATTCCATACAGTGAAGAGAAAGTATATGAAGCACTTGAAGAAAGACGTAGAAAAGGCAAAGACTTTTCAATCATTGCCGTGGCAGAAGGTGCTGTTAACAAGGCAGAAGCGGCTATGAGTAAAAAGGATTTTAAACGTTATAGAGAAGAAATGGCGGATCAAACAGTTTCTTACCGTTTGGCAAGACAAATCAGCGCCAATCTGGGCTTAGAAACAAGGGTCACCATCCCCGGACATCAACAAAGGGGCGGTTCTCCATCTGCTTATGATAGGGTATTAGCCACCAAACTAGGTGCCTATGCAGCAAGACTGATTGCAGAAGAGGATTATGGCAATACGGTTTCTATTGTAAACAATAAACTAAGAGCAACACCTCTTGAAGAAATGGCAGCAAAGCTTAAGCTGGTTACACGGGATGATGATTTGGTCAAAACCGGTGAAGCGGTTGGATTAACATATGGTGATTAAGAACTCATCTTTCTCAGATGATTTCTATATTCTTGGTAGCACATTAGTCTAATCTACTTATAGAAATCCAATAAATAGGAAGTTGAATTTATAATTAAGGAAGTGAAGCGGTTGATGGTCTTAGATAAGAATATAATATTTCAGGTGGGATTATTATTGACATTAATCGTGGTATGGACCTGTTTTCTCATTTGGTACAAGGTTAGAAAGGTAAAAGAGATGGGTTTTCCGAATCTAAATATCCTTTCGATAGTGGGTATAACAATATTAATCTTGCAAATGATGGATACCGTGACAATTGGTTTACCTATTGATGTTTTTTTTAAGAGGCTGATTCGGTATTTGAGTGTTATTTTTTATGGACTCATGATCATATATTTGTTGGTTAAAGTGAATCGAATAAGAAAGAAAGAATATTTTGTCGATCAATCAACGGACTTAAAAACAGTGTTCTATTCAATGGATGATTTGGCTGTCATTATTGATCATCATGGGGTTGTCGTAGAGTTAAACCATCCGATGGCTTATCAAAGCATTTTTGGAAACGATACCCATATAGATGAAATTCTTAATAGGATTGTAAAGACGACTAAAGACTTTGACTTCATTTCCATAAAAGAAAGCCTTATAAAAGAAGGTAAAAAAAGACCGATTAAAATCATACTTAAGATTTCAGAAAAGACATTTTTAGTTACATTTTCTTCAATTATGAGTAAAGATACCTTTATTGGAAATGCCATGGTTGTTTATGATGTTACCGATCAAAAACAAGTGGAGAAAAAACTGGAAGATCAAATAGCCTATATGGCGTTGGCCAATAAAAAGCTTAGGGATTCAGTAGCAATCACAAATAATTTGGAAAGTGAAAAAGTAAGGCTTGAATTGGTGGATCAAGTTCAAAAAAACCTCATAGTAAAAATAGAGAAAATGGTGACTCAGGTACATTATATTCAAAAAACACATTACAATACGATGCAAGAATATCATAAAGCGATTCATGATGTTGCAGACTATTTAAGAGAGATATATAAAGATGTTCGAGATTCAATCAAGGAATTGTTCTCAAATCAAAAGGGGGTTTTGTAAAATGAGAGTTCTATTGGCAGATGATCAGCTGCTTTTTCGAACCATGTTAGAAGAGATGCTAAAGAAAGACCATGAGATTGAAATTGTTGCTTCAGCATCTAATGGAGAAGAAGCTGTAAAAATGACAAAAAAATATAAACCGGACATGGTATTGCTGGACATTCAGATGCCTGTTCAAACTGGTATTGAAGCTTTAGTAGAGATAAAATCCAGTCTACCAAATACTAAAGTTGTCATGTTAACAACCTTTGAAGATTCAAAAAATATATCGGCGGCCTGTTGCTCCGGCGCTGATGGGTATTTGGTCAAAGACATGAAGCCGGAGGCCCTTGTTTTAGCAATTAAATGTCTTCAGTATGATATGGTTATCTTTCATAAAGCTGTTTATGAGACTATTTCTATACATAGTTCATTGGGACTTAGGTGTTCATCTGAGAAGTTAGAAATAGATGATTGTGTATTTGATGCCATTGACCTGGCGATTATCAGACAAATTGTTGAAGGTAAGACAAACAAAGAAATTGCTAGTAGCATCAACTATAGTGAAGGTACAATCAAAAATAGAGTCTCTAAAATACTGAGTATGACGGGACTGCTTGACCGAACACAAGTCTCTGTATTTGCAATCAAAAATCAGATTGTATAATCATAGAATCGGTATAGAACTTTGGTAATGTAGCGTGAATATTAAAACCATGAACCCCATCTGAACCGAAGTTAACATGACCGCCAAGAGATGAAAACCTTTCTTCTATGCCTTTTAATCCATAGTTCTTAATGATTGAAGTACATCCATTACCATCGTCAATAATAAACAGATGGATGAAAGCGGGTTCAAAACGAAGAACAATATGTAGATTTTTGGCTTGTCCATGTTTGATTGCATTTGTCATGGCTTCTTGACACAAACGAAAAACAGCCTCAGTCTGAGGACTATCAAGTTCATATACTTGCCCTTGAACCAGAAAATCTAATTGGATTTTCTGGTTTTTTAAACAATGAATGGCATGGGTGAGTGAGGTCGTACCCCATGAGGATTCTCCATTAATAAAAGTGTTTTTTAAATCATTTAAACCGTTGGTAAGAAGCTCGCTAATTTGCATGAGTTTTTGATGAGAGGCTTCAAGATGCTGGTCTGTTGCTGCAAGTTCAGCTGTGCCGATTACAACCGTCAGGCTATGGCCTAAAATATCATGCATATTTTGTGCTATTTTTGATTTTGCTTTTGCAATAGCTAATTCTTTTGTTTTTTGAGCCAGTGTATCTAATTTATGATTGGTAAGGGTTAATTGATGCTTTTGATTCGATAAAGCGTTTTGTTTGGAGACCAGATTAGAAATGTCTTTAAAGCATATCAGAAATTGTTTTTTTCCTATATTTTTTTTAGATACTTCATAAACAATAGAAGGCTCTAATTCTAAGCTATAGGGAATCATACTTTTTTGATCCGTTAAAAAGGCATGTAAATGCTTATGTTTATCTTTCTTTTGAAAAATACAATTTTTATAGAAAGTATTTAGTGAGTTGGCATCTGTATAATCCGGAAACATTTGAATAAAAGCAGGATTTGCACCATACATATATTCTTTAGAACTATGTATAAATACAATACCTTGAGGAAGTCCAGAATAAATATGATAATAGGAAATGGGTGAGTGATCAAAAAAACGAAAGCGCAGAGCCGGTATCATAAAAAGAACAATGGCAATAGAACCGGATATAGGGGTAAAATCAAAAACTGGAAATGGAAAAATCCAAGTCATAAGGTCCAACTTAAAAAGTATATAATAAAAATTGGTAAATAAGGGTAGAAGCGTAATAAGGGCAAAGAATCTTCCCCATATGCGTCTGCCAAAAAATCCGGGTTGGCGCGTATAATTTTTTGATAAATATATAATAGCAATAAAAATATAAAGGTACTGAAAAATCTGTATAGGATAGAAAAAAGGACCAAACCGATCTCTATAAAAGTCAAAATATGAATAGAAACCCATATGCAAAGGATTTGTTAATACAGTTACAAAAGCGAGAAGAGGGAAAAGAGCTAAAAAAAACAGTAATCTTTTAGAGGGAACAGTATTTTTTTGATAAATATAGGCAAAAACCAACATGAAATAACCAAGAAAACAAACGCCAACATATTGAGTCACAATAAAGAACCATCTTAAGTCTTGAGTTGGTGCGATGGTTTTAAACAGTTTTGAAACAATCCAAATAAGTAACATCATTACAACTATGAGATAGCTATAGAGTAAGGGTGTTTTTTTTGCTTTCAAATAGATATAAAAGCTAAAACCTAATAAAAGCATTAGAGAAACAATATGAAAACTAAAAATTGTCAAGATTTCAATCGCAAGTTTTTCAGATACTTCCATTAAAACAACCCCTCTTTATTGGCAATATTATTGAATGCATTATAGCATTCTAAGTTAAGGCTTTCAAGGTAATTCATTTTTAGAAGTTTTTGTACAAGAAGATAATGCCTACCTAAGTCACTTAAAATGACCACCTATACAAAAAGCAATGACTTTAAATAGGACAAATGGCACTATAATAACAACAGAATAAAGAATAAAATGATAAAGAGGCAGATAAAAAAATAGACAGGAGGATTAAAAAGGATGTACAAGAGGAAGGAGAGCAAATGAGATTCAAACAGGTAATTGTTATACTTCTTTGTTTTTTGTTGGTAGGATGCGGGGAAGAGCATGCTGACAAGATAGAAACAAAAACAGATAGGCATCAGGAAAATAAAGAGATAGAAGAGGTTTTAAAGGATGATGTGACATCCCTTAGCCAAATTAATTCAAGTTCAGAAGAAGATATACAAACAGAGGATGGGATAAGTGATGAAGGGGTTAATAATACAACTAAGCAAGAAGAAACAAGTGCCGACAGACTAAAAATCCAAGAGAAGTCAAAGACAGAAATAATGACAAATTGGGATAAGGCATTGATGGAAAAGTCTAAAGAACTAGGTTTTGTAGACGTTGAAGACAGTGTAGAAGAAAAGCTGAGTCATGCTTTGGAAAAGGATACACTAAGTTATGATGGACGTTTAAAAGGCTTGGAATTATTCCAATCTGTTGTCCACAAAGGATTTGATCAACTTAAGATCATTTATGAAACACAAACCTATAATTGGACAGAATTTTTTGGGGAATATAATTACAGCCTGCAAGAAGAGGAACGTATTGTTTATCTGAAAGGGAAAAATATTCATGAGGCAGTCCTAACCAATCCAATGGCCAAACAGTATAGGTATTACCGTGAGGATCATGGTATGCACTATGAAGTATCAGAGTTAGTTATGGATTCTATGGATGAAGCTTCAGACCAAGATGCTACAGAAAGAAACGTAAAAAAATTTGGTATGTGCTCATACTTTGATGTCTTTTTGGATATAAACCCACCAAGCCACAATCCCTTTTTATTAGAAAAAGATATGTTTGTGGTGGATTGTAGGATAAGTACAATAGAAGATGAACCAGTTATCTACATAGAAAAAAGTATGCGTGTGGAAAATGGTCATAAGCTAATAAAGGAATGGGTTTCCATAAAAGACGGTATCGTTATTAAGAGGGAATCTTACAATGAAAAAGGCGTTATCGAAAAATTGGAAGTTGCCAAAGCCGTTTCCTATGAAGCAATAGAGGATCAAATATTTTTTGAACCTACAGATGTCGATTATAAGGATTTGACTTTTTTTATCTATTTGTATGATGAAGAAAATAAAAAAGAGTTTCAGGAAGCATTTAGAAATACTTTTATCGATGAACCCTTCTCCATGGCGCTAATAAACCTTGATACTAAAGAAAAGCTTAAGCTATATAGTACAAGTGGCGAAATGAAACAAGTACTAATAGAAAGTACTGCCAGCAATGCAGCAGGAAAAAGCATGAAGGCTTTTTATTTTCGTGATGTTAATGCGGATTACTTTACAACCATTATTCCGGAGCTTAAGCTCATAGAACACTATAGAAGTTCAGTAGTAGATATGAAATGGTTTGCTTTTGAAGCATTAGGCTTTAGAGGTAGGCGCGTAGACGATGGCAAAGCTGTATTCACGTTTCAGGATTTAGGAATGGGCGGCGTTCATGATTATTATACTTTCTATGACTATAGTATTGATTTAAAAAGCGGTAAGTTTGTACAAATCGATAGCTATTTGAAGGAAAGCCTTAAAGGAAAAGAAGTACCTGGTTACAGAAAAAGATATGTACTATCAGAGCTTAAAAAAGAAAGCATCGATATTTTTGATCAATTAGGTGGGTACAAAGAGATTAAACATGAAACACATTATGATGGTGAACATCCACCATCTTGGTGGGACTAACATAAAGTGGTTAAAGGGTCAAAACTAAGTTTCACTATATAGTTTTGACGCCTTAACCATTAAGTAAATAAATGAATATTTTTATTAGAAATGGGGTAAAGAAATGAAGATGATTAAAGTTTTTGTATGCATGATTGTAGTCGTACTTTTGGTAGGTTGCGGTAAAGATGAAACACCAACACAAAACACAGTTTCAGAAAATAGTACCCAAGAAACAGCAAATACAGAAGAAAGTAGCAAAGCGCTTACAGAAGAAAAGACGGAAGAGAACGAAGATAAAGAAGAGGTAATGGATTTGTCAGAGGTTAAAGGCAAGGCTAAGATTACTTATGATTCTAGTTTGACAGGGGAAGATTTATTAAAAAGTATTGAGCTTAAAGGTGAAGGTAATTTCTTTGATAACATAGCTTATAAATCAATCATGGAAACAAAAATGTATACAGGCTCTGACATTCAGACGACGCAAATAGAAGTGGTTCAAAACAAAAATGGTGATCTGTATATGAAGTCTATTTCACCGCTAGGTGTGGGAATTACTTTAACTAAAGAAGTTGACGGAATTGACATGACATACTCATACATGGAGGGTGAAGCGACGGGCTATTTAATGAAAGATTCAATGGAAGATGAAATGTATGATGACTTTTATGAAGAGGGTCTTGGATTCTATGATTCTGAGTATGAAATATTATTGGAAGCCAAAGTCGAACAATTAGATGGTAAAGAGGTCATTTACTATGAAGTGGAAGATGGAGATACCATAATGAAAAATTGGTTTTCACCTGAGGTTGGTAGTCCTATAAAGACAGAAGTGTGGGTTGGCGACCTGTTGGTCATGGAAAACAACATAGCCAAATTTGAAATCTTAAATAAGGTCGACGACAAATATTTCCAAATCCCGAACAATGTAACCTTTCAAGAGATGGATTATTAATCCGATTAAATAATGAACCGGTGGTGGGTATAGAATGAAACGTGCTGTTTTTGAAATAAAAAGAAACGCTGTGGGACAATACTTCTTTGTTTTTAAAAAGATTGAAGGAAATAGCGCAGTTGTTTCTATGAGCTTTTCTGAAAGGTCTAGTCTTGAACATTGTCTATCGCAAGTTAGAGAAAAGTCTAAAATAGCATGTATTGTCGAGGCGTCCATTGATCAAGACAAGTTGCCTCAGTTCTTAATCCGGTTGGAATCATCTGGTTATGCTTTTTACTTAATTGGTTTTGAATGCGAGATTATTCTTGCAAGTGAGCATTATGAAGATAAAGAACCTTGTATTCAAGGCATATTGGCCCTTAAGGCCTTGTCTTATGATGCAGGCATATTAGACTTGACGGACTAAAAGAAAGGAGATATGGTGACGTAGTCATCATAAAAACAAATGAAAAAATATGGTATATGGATAGGTATGATTAGTTTATTGGTTTTTATATTTGCAGGATGTGGTAATAATAAAGAAGATGAGGTAGCTCAAGGACTAGGTGCTTTAATAGAAAACGTTGAATCATTAACAGATGAAACGCTCATACAAGATACCATGGAAGTTGTAGCACAAGTGGAAGAAGCTGTAACAAAAGAAGATAATTTTGCAAGTATAGTGCAACTTTCTAACAAGTTTGAAGATTTTTATAATGTATTAGAAGAGGCAGGAGAAGACATTGATGATTTTGCGTTTTTAGGAGATATGATGACATTTAGTACCTTGCAAATGATTAATGCCGATATTGAACTTGAACAGGCACTACATTTAATGGCAGATTCATGGGAAGATGCTAAGAAGGATATGCCAAATGGTGCCGGTCAATATGATAGCGCATTAGTAAAAGAAGGCGATCAATATCATTATAGCTATAATGCCTACTGGAATTCAGGCAAGGTATCTAAAACGATGTTAACCTATGATCCTAAGGAGAAGACGATTGATTATAGTCGTGTGAGTGATGATGAATCAGATACCAACCGTTATATGCAACAGTTCATCGACAAAGACGGTAAATTCTATGTAACCTATAGTGAAAAAAATTTAGCAAACAATGAAGGTGGAGAGATAATCATCTTCTTTGATGGAACTCAAGCTTCCTATGCCCGAAATGTCAAAATTGAAGGTTATGACGTCACAAGTAGATTGGATATCATTTTGGATAAGCCAAATACGTGGGAGGCGCTGGTGAAAGATAAAATCTACACGACCATGTTTATATTTGATGGCACTCAAGTGAACTATCAAAATAATTAAGAAGAAATCTATAGATGCCCAAGATAATTCGAAGCCTAAAGCAATAGTTGTTTAAGTCAGAGAAAAAGTCTGCTAAGTATCCGAAAGGATCAAAGCAGACTTTTTCTTGTGAAAAATCATTTTTAGAGCTATGATATAAATATGACTATAAGATATGGCATGATGAACCCATGATAAGAATAGATCATTAGAGGAGGAGGCAAATAGATGAAAAAAATCATAGTTATGATTATGATTATGGCTCTAGCGTTATCAGTAAATACAGATATAAAGGTCCATGCTATGGGTGAAAGTAATTTCATAGCAGCAGGGTGGGGTACAACTTTTTTTGTTAAAGAAGATGGAAGTCTATGGGGATATGGAAAAAATGACCAAGGCTTGCTTAGAAGCGAATTGGCGTATATAGAGGAACCAAAACAACTCCTAGAAGATGTAAAAAGCATAAGTGTAAACCGTTATGCAGTCCTTGTCGTTAAAAATGATGATACATTATGGTATTGGGGCAGGCTACCAAGTCACAAAAAAACAATAGTACCTATCAAAATCCTTGAGGGTGTTGCCATGGCCACATTAGATGGGTATAATAATCAACTCATTTTTGTTCTTAAAACGGATGGGACACTTCTTCAACTAAACAAAACCATGTTTGAGTCAGTATTTCATAGTAGCAAAGTCAAATTCATAACAATTGGGGGGTATAACCGATTTTTAATCAATGAAGCAGATGAGTTATGGGGTTGGAACGATATTAGCAACACGACGTACGGTGCTTTAGGGGTTGGACACACAGAACCGATGCTTCAACCAGTGAAAATATTGGAAAATGTCGAGTATGTCGTTGGTGATTTGACCAGTACGATGATTATTAAGAAGGATGGAACATTGTGGATGTGCGGTAGGGGCAATCAAGGAAGATTTTTTGATGGTACGAAAGAGATTAATGGACCGATACTTGAGCCGGTGAAAATCATGGAGAATGTCATGCATGTGGCCTTACGAGATACTGCCTTTTTTGTTATAAAAAATGACTACACGATATGGACATGGGGTAAAAACAACAATTATGGTTTAGGCATGACGCATCTATCTTCTCCGGTAATATGGACAACAGATGTCTACAATATGACCGTAGGCTATCAACACCAAGTGGTTCTAAAGTCGGATGGCACATTGTGGACAGGTGGTAGAAGAGATGGTGTTTATAAAGCACTTCATAGTACCCAGAATGTATTAAGACAATCCGCCACAGGTCTTGTGGATGTCCCTGCATCATGGGCGGTGACTGAAGTTAGAGAAGCAGAAAACATCGCTTTGATACCGAATTTTTTGCAAATGGACTATGCAAAAACCATTAATAGAAGTGAGTTTTGTACTCTGGCCATTACGAGTATTGAAGTGACAATGGGTATGACCATTGAAGCTTATTTGGATATAATGGACTTGGAAATGCCTTCTAAATCACCTTTTGAAGACGTAGCAGCCTTAACAGAGACATCTAGAAGAAATATACTGGCAGCATATGCCCTAGGCATTGTCGAAGGTACTTCAGAAACAACTTTTGAACCTAAGAATCCTATTACGAGAGAGCAAGCCGCAAAAATGCTTACAGCGACAGCCGCTGCACTGAATATGGAGACAGAAGCGACACTCCCGGTTTTTGAAGATGGATCACTCATATCTGAATGGGCCAAACCCTATATTGGATATATGTTTGACACCAAAATCATGGGTGGCGTTGGTGAGAATCGCTTCGACCCCAAAGGTGGTTTTCAACGGCAACAAGCGTTTATGACGGTATTGAGACTAAATAAAATAACTAAAAATTGACAATGTTTTCCAGCTGATATATACTTAATAAACAAAAATCACAAAGATATCTACGATTACCGGAGTGTGAGTAGATAAGTATAAGCGAGGTTCAAATGAAATCAATCATAATTGGTCTTGTTTTATGTCTTGGAATATTATTAAGTAGTACCGGCTGTAAAAGCCCAAATCAAAATGTTGATATAATAAATCCCAAACCTCTAGAAATAGAATTTTGGTATGGTTTAACAGGCGTACAGGGAGAGGCAATGGAAGCATTTATTGCGGAATATAATATGATTCAAAAGACACACATAATTAAAGGTGTGTCTTTTGATAGTTATGATGTTACTTCTAAGGCCCTTGAAGCTGCGCTTGCAAGAGGTAAAGGACCGGGCGTTGTTCTCTTAGAAGATTATCAAATGTATAGTTTTGCAAAAAAGGGAGGGTTAAGATCTTTAAATATGTTTATTGATCAAAGACCGGACTTTGATTTGAGAGATATTTTTCCTAAGTTTCTAGCCCAAGTTACGGTAGATGAAAAGATATATGGTTTACCCATATATGGGACAACGCAGATTCTCTATTATAGAAAAGATTTGTTTAAGCAAGCAGGACTTAGTGAGGCCAATCTCAAAACATGGGAAAGTCTTGCAGAGGCAGCTGAGAGATTAACCGTTACCGGACAAGACGAGATTCTGGTATATGGTTGGGAACCAATGCAAGGTAGAGAAAACCTGATTGATGCCACCATCAATCGTGGTGGTAGGATACTGAATGAGGAGGGTACGAAAGTATTGATTAACGAAGAGCCCTGGATTTATACATGGGAGCAGTTTCGAAAATGGATACATGAAGACCAAATCATGAAAGTACATTATGGTGGTGAAGGTTGGCAATATTGGTATGCTACCATCGACGATGTATTACAAGGAAGGGCTGCCGGTTATACAGGTTCGGCAGGCGATGCAAGAGAACTGGACTTTAATATTATTGGAGCGCAAATGCAACCTCACTGGGAAGGCTTTGAAGGTCAACCGGTTGGTGTCCATAATGCGCATACGATTTGTATTCCTACTTTTACGAAAGATGAAGTAGCCATGGCGGCGTTTGAATGGATTGAGTATTTTACCAGTAAAGAAATGACCGGCAAATGGTCCATGGAGACAGGGTATTTGCCAATTCGTATGTCAGTCATTGATCATAGTGAATTTAAAAGTTATATGGAGAAGAATGAGCATCTTAAAGTGGCCATGGAACAAATGAAAAAAACAACCAGTATAACGTACGATCCTACAGGCGGTGCAATATATGAAGCTTTAAGAATTGCAGCTGAGAAAGTAGAGATTCTAAATATCCCGACAAAAACAGCCCTTGATGAAGCTCAAAATGTTGCCCAACAGGCTTTGGATGAGTATCTTATTAGAGGTGCACAATGAGAATCAAACATCTAAGAAACAAGTATTTTTTATTCATAACAGTTTTAACTATTGGTATCATTGTTATACTTGGTGCTATTTCGATCACTATATTTTCCAATGCCATGCTAAAAGAAGTTAAAACGATTGCAGATCAAAAAATTCAAATAATAAGTAGTGATTTGGAAGATGAATTAAAGAATGTGTTTAGCTTAAGTGAAAGAGTTCTTAACAACCAAGAGTTGGAAAGAAGGTTGTTACTTGCTGAAAACAATTATGAAAGTATGTATGAGAAAATGCGTGCTATTTCAGAAATAACAAGAGCCTATGCTTATGCGGATGTAGGTATAAATTCTATATTCTTTATGGATAAAGATCATCAAATATATGATCCATTCTATATGATATCGCCATACAAAGAAATAATTGATCAGTATGAAGCTTATCAAGACTTCAAGGCTTCAGGAGTCTACTCATCATTTTCATTACCAACAAACTTTCCAAGTAAATTTGACACTGAGCTAGGCAACAAATCTACCATAACATTTTTTGAGATGTATTTATCAAGGGATGATTATCAAGAGATAGGGACAATTTTAACCAATGTAAAAATAGATTATTTATTTATGACGTTTAGAAATGCCTGTAAAACTGAGTTTCATTCAGCGTATGTGGTTGACTCTGAGGGGAATGTCATTTATAAAGTTGAAGATGACAATAGAGATGATGTCCTATCAGTAAATGAAATAATTAGACTAGGCGGTCAAAGTGGTATCTTAAATATTAACGATAAGGACTTTTATTTTATTAAAAAGGGCTTGGATAGCTACTCTGATTGGCAAATTATAGGTATCATGGAATATAATCATTTAAAAACAGGCATAAATGCTATATTGAAATATTACTATGTTATTGGGTTTTTGAGTGTCATCGTTATTATTATAGCATCCTTTATATTTGCAAAAAGAATTACAAAGCCAATTTTATTACTAAAAGAATCTATGGATATTTTGGCTACAGGAGAGTGGCCACAACCATTGGTACCGACAACCCATGATGAGATAAGATCGCTTATTGAAGGCTATAATAATATGTTGGCCGAACAGCAAAAGCTCATTGAACAGATTTATTTAGAGCAAGAAGATAAAAAGAAAAAAGAAGTTGAAACAGTAGAGCTTAAATTAGATTTATTACATTCCCAAATCAACCCTCATTTTATTCATAATACTCTACACACTATGCAATATTTGTTGAAAATAAATAAAACAGAAGGGTTACTGGAAATATTAACATCCTTTAATCGTTTATTGAGATTCAATATGTCTATTGATAAGACATTTATAACTCTTAAAGAAGAAAAAATGTGTATTGACAGTTATATCAAGATTTTAGAATACCGTTATAATAAAGTGTTCGATATTACCTATGAGTTGGATGAATCTTGTCGTCATTTTATGATTCCAAAACTTATCTTACAACCCCTTGTTGAAAATGCAATCTATCACGGTATCATACCGAAAAAATCAGATGGGAAAGTTATCATAGCGATGGCACTGGATAGAACTTTCTTAAAAATCAAAATAGAAGATAATGGTGTTGGCATTGAACCCAATAGGATTAAGGATATACTTTTAAACAAAGAAAAAGGTAGTAGCGGTTCCTTTAATCAAATCGGAATTCATAATATCGATAAAAGGTTACGCCTTATTTATGGCGATGAAGCCAGGCTCAAAATCATAAGCGCAGTAGGTGAAGGTACTGTGATATCTTTTTGCATACCACTGAATCAGCTTGAAAGTGAACAGCAATAAAAAGTTATGGAGGTTACGGATATGAAAAAGTCCATTATAATTATTGATGATGAAATGCCATCTAGGGAATCACTAAAAGCGTTTATGGCTTGGGATAAGACAGACTATTATATTTTGGAAGAATTCGATAATGGTCCTGAGGCCATAGCATTTTATCGGAATAATAAAGTAGACATCATTATTACGGATATTCAGATGCCGATTATGGATGGCTTGGCGTTCATCAAAATCATTAAGAGTATAAACAAGCAACAAGAGATTATTGTGCTAAGTTGCCATGAAAAATTCTCATACGCTAGAGAGGTCATGCGCTATGGTGTCAATGACTATCTCATTAAGGATATGCTTACCAAGGAAGACCTTCTTGAAGCGCTTAATAAGAGCAAAAGACAGCATCAAGATTTTATTGAAGAAAAAGGATTTACTACCTCTTTGGATGTATCTATTGATAAGCTATTAGAAGAGGATGCTACTTATGACTGCTCACCAGAGGTTGTAGCGTGTTATCATATTCTTTTAGTTGTAGCTTTTGATGCGCCTGTAGTTAGCAATGATACGATGAACTGCGATGTTGATTCGGAAGGTATAGAAAAAGTTAGAAACGCTTTAGGAGTGAAATTAGGTATTTCAGGAAATCGATTGGCACAAAAAGGAAGTCTTGAATGGGTCCTCCTTACAGAAATAAATCAGGTAAGCAGCCAGCTAAAGTATATTTATGATAGTCAGAACATGGCAACAAGGGTCAGGAAAATCATATCTGAAATTATGCTTTGTGATTTCACCATTGGTATCAGTCGAGGTTTTAAGGGCGTCACGGATATCGTATCAAGATATGAAGAGGCAAGTGAAGCATGTAAATACAGGGTTTTTCTTGGTGAGAACAAAAATATATTTTATAATACAGTTTTTACACAAATGACGAACTTCAATCCAAATCGTTTGGATAAAATGATCGATAGGGCACAAAAGTATATGGATGAAGGCAATTTAAAGGCGATGCTGGAGACGGTTGAAACGATTTACTTAGAAGACATTAAGGGATTCATGCAGTACAATTATATTCGTTATGTGAATGCGCGTATTGTTTCCCTGCTGGTTGACTATATCGGAAAAAATGATTTATCTTATGCGTGGGTCTTTGGCAAAAACTTTATTCCACTAAATGAGTTGGAGGAAAGCAATACCATTGAGGAAATCATTGCTTGGTTTTCAAGAGTTATAGAGAGAGTTGTTAAGAAAGATCAGACTGAAGTGGAAATGAAATATAGCTTGAGGGTTATGCAAACCATTCATTTAATCAATAAACATTATACAGAAGGCATACAGCTTACGGATTTATCTCAAAGGTTAGGCATACATAAAGTATATTTATCCAGAATTTTCAAAGAAGAGACAGGGAAAAATGTAACTCAATATATACAGGAACTGAAAATTAATGATGTAAAAAAGATGTTGATAGGAGCCAATCAATCTATCCAGGAAATAGCTGAGACGTTAAATTATTCAAGTTCACAGCAACTCTCATCCGTATTTAAAAAAGAAACCGGTATGACCCCAAAAGCCTACAAAAAATTAATGTTTGGAAAATTGGTTAAGGCGTCAAAACTATATAGTTGAACTTTCTCATACCATATATAGTTACGAATGTATCAACGTAATCTATATATGGCATGTGAATTAAGTGAAACTTAGTTTTGACCCTTTAACCAAAAATAGAGTTAAATTAACGTACAAAAGGTTAATTCGGGCTCTTTTTTTTTTGTGCAAAAAAACATATACTCATATAAATTCAAGGTAGAAAGCATGAAGAAAGGGGCAAATAATGATTATTGGACACAAAGGAACCTCCGCATACGCACCGGAAAATACACTGCCATCCATAAGAAAAGCTGTTGAGATGGGTGTGAAATGCATAGAAATCGATGTGCAGTTGACGAAAGATAAGGAAATCGTCGTTATTCACGATTACACCCTTAATCGAACAACCAATGGAAAAGGTTGGATCAAAGAAAAAACTTTGAAAGAAATTAAAGATTATGATGCAGGTAGTTGGTTTGGCAAAGCATTTGAGGATGAAAAAGTACCGACACTTGCGGAAGTGGCTGAGATTATACCGAAGGATGTATGGTTGAATATCGAAATCAAAAGCATTGCCAGAGAGCGAGGCGATATTGAGGCGCGTATATGGGCCATTATAAAAGCTCATGACATTTTAGATAGGGTTATCATATCATCTTTTGACCATGTAAGCCTGCTTAAGTTTAGAAAGCTGGATCAGGATATAAAAATAGGTCTTTTAATCTACGCTTATTGGATACACCCATGGGAAATGATTGAGCAATCCGGTATCAAACCCTACAGTATTCATCCGGCAATAGAATATTTAGATGAGGCTTTTGTAGCAGAAGGTAAGAAAAGAGGTTACAAAGTGTTTCCATATACGATCAATACAAAAGATGAATATCTCTATGCTATGAAATTAGGTGTAGATGGGATTTTTAGTGATTATCCGGATATGGCAGAAAGAAATCAGTAAAGGGCTAGAATGCAAAATTCATTTAATGAAATTGCAAATATAAGGAGGAAGTGAAATGAACATAATTAAGAAATTCAAAGAAGGACCGAAGATTGATAAAGCAATTTATTGGCCTTCAGTAATCATCACCATTGCACTTGCAGTCTATTTTGTATTGAATCCAAAGAGCAGTTTGGTCAAACTGAATGCCGTATTCAATTATATGACAAATGAGTTGGGATGGACTTACATTTGGTTTACCTTAGCGGCTTTTGCCAGTGCGATTTATTTGATATTTGGTAAGTATGGTAAGGTTATATTGGGGGCACCTGGGGAAAAACCCGATTTTTCAACCTTCTCTTGGATCGGTATGATTTTTACCGCATCGACAGGTTCTTCATTGCTTTATTGGGGAACCATTGAATGGATTTATTACTGGCAGTCACCACCTTTTGGTGCAGAAGTAGGATCATGGCAGGCAGCTGAATGGGCATCTACTTATGGTCTATTCCACTGGGGAGCAACAGCTTGGGCCATGTATGCAGTTGTATCGGTCGCCATCGCTTATGTCTATCACGTAAGAAAAAAACCGATACTAAGATTATCAGAAGCCTGCAGAGGTTTAATGGGTGACAGAGTAGACGGTTGGATGGGTAAACTTATTGATATATTTTTTGTGTTTGGTCTTATAGGTGGTGTTACAACTTCCATGGGACTTGGAACACCGATGCTTACAGCAGGTATTTCTAAGCTTACTGGTATTGTGCACACTCAGGAATTGGAGATTATAGTTATTACAGTATGGACATTATCCATCGGTGTTACAGTATTCCTTGGTCTTGAAAAAGGTATTAGAAGACTTTCAGATCTTAATATTTACTTGGCATTTGGTGTGTTGACATTTTTGCTCGTACTTGGTGGGCATACAGTATTCATTCTTAATCAATCAACGACAGCAATGGGACTTATGTTCTCAGAACTCATTAATATGAGTTTTTGGACAGATGCCGTAGGTCAATCCAAACATCCACAATGGTGGACAATTTTCTACTGGGCTTGGTGGGTAGTCTATGCTCCGGCTATGGGTCTGTATATTGCTAAAATATCAAAAGGTAGAAGCATTAAGCAAGTTGTTCTAGGTTCTGTTTTTTGGGGATCTCTAGGTTGTTGGGTATTCTTCTCAATCCTTGGCAACTACTCCATGGGTCTTCAGTTGAGTTTTAATAATCCGGAATTATTTCCTGGCAGAGGTTTAGATGTCATATCTATATTTGAAAATCTAGGTCCTGCATGGGCAGTTGTGGAGACGATAGCAGCAGCACCTCTTGGAAATATACTTCTGTTTGCATTTATTCTACTGGCCTTTATTTCTATGGTAACCGGACAGACGACAATTGCTTTTACTTTGGCATCGGTTACGACAAAAGAGTTAAAAGAAGACGATGAACCTGCCAGATGGAATTCCTTTTTATGGGCATTGATATTAGGCTCCATATCTATCTCCCTCCTATTATTCAATGCATTAAAGCCATTGCAGACCACCTCTATTGTGGCCGCTTTCCCCTTAATGTTCGTATTGATCATTGTAGCGGTCTCATTCTTTAAAATGATAGAAAAAGATAAGGTGGTTGAAAAAAGGGAAGGAAATAAGGAGTAGTATTTCCAGATTTTGGAGAAAGCCATGGATGACTCCATGGCTTTCATTAATAATAGGGGTGTGACTATGTTTGAACTAATTATAGAAAGAATAAGAAACAAAGTTGTATTTATTTTATCAATTTTAATTATTTCAGCTACTTCATTATGGGGAATATTTTCCCCTGATTCCTTAGGAAAAATGGCTTCATCTGCTTTTGGATTTTTAGTAACAAGATTTGGTTGGTTTTATCTTTTGTCGGTATCTATTTTTCTTTTCTTTTGTATATACTTAATATTTAGTCCATACCGTAACCTGAAGCTTGGACAAGATGAGTCAAAACCTCAATTTTCTAACTTCTCATGGTTTGCTATGCTTTTTAGTGCAGGTATGGCCATTGGTCTTATATTTTGGGGTGTGGCAGAACCACTCAGTCATTTCATAAATCCGCCCTATGGGCTTGCAGAAGCTGGTAGCCAAAAAGCAGCAGAGTTATCACTTCGGTTTTCATTTTTTCATTGGGGTTTGCATGCTTGGGCGAACTATGCATTATTTGGTCTTGCTATAGCCTATTTTCAGCTAAGAAAAGGTTATCCGGGTCTCGTCAGTAGTATATTTATACCAATTATAGGTGAACGACATGCAAAAGGGATTATCGGCATGTTAATAGACTTATTAGCCATTTTTGCTACGGTAACAGGTATTGCTACAGATTTGGGATTAGGAACACTTCAGATTAACAGTGGATTAAACATGCTTTATAATGTACCTGAAACAAGAACCGTTCAGGTAATCATCATACTCGTAGCGACAGTTTGTTTTATCACTTCAGCAGTAAAAGGCCTAGATAAGGGTATAAAGAAGTTGTCAGTTTTTAATTTGGTATTGTCCATATTCTTGCTTGTTATAGCAGTTGTAATTGGCCCCCAATTAGAAATGGCGAAAGGTCTGATAAAAGGTATACAAGATTATGGTTTGCATTTTATCGGTGATGGTTTACCATGGTTTGCTTTGAAGGATCATAGTGAGTGGTTGGGCAATTGGACAATTTTCTATTGGGCATGGTGGATAGCTTGGACACCTTTTGTTGGCACTTTCATAGCACGCATCTCATGGGGAAGAACCATAAAGGAGTTTATTCTTGGTGTTTTATTCATACCTACTCTAGGTTCCATGGTTTGGTTCTGTGTTTTTGGTGTACTTGGAACCCATCAAGGCCTTGAAGTTGCTAAAACTGCCTTAACATCCATTCCAACAGCTTACTTTACTATAATGGATTGGTACCCCTTAAGTGGATTAATTTCCTTTGTCACGGTGCTATTATTATTCATTTTTTTTGTGACCTCTGCAGACTCATCTACTTTTGTTCTTGGTATTTATACATCAGGTGGGAACCCTAATCCCTCAACAAAAAAGAAAGTGGCTTGGGGGGTTACTCAATCTTTTTTAGCCTTGGCATTATTGCTTGCAGGAGGGCTTGAGGTTTTGCAAACAGCCAACATTGTAGCTGCATTTCCTTTTGCTATTATTATGTTACTTTCGATTGTTGCATTAATGAAGTCTCTTAGGGAAGAAGTAGTGACGTGTACGACAAAACTAAAAACAAATAAATTAAGTTCTTATTATTTGACAAAAAAACAGGATACTTGATTGTTGTTTTTTAGCATAAGGTGTATAGTAGCAATAATAGTATTTGAAATTCAATAAAATGAAACTAAAGATAGGTAAGAGATACTTTGATGGAGAAAGAAGCTTTTCTTTTATTTTGCGTTCAGTTGGATACAATTAGTTTAAGTAGGGGTGTTAAAATATGAATAAAATGAGTCAAAAAAACATTGCCATTAATGAAAGCAACAAAAGTCATATATGGAATATACCGGCTTTTTTGGTCATCAGTGTATTAACGATGGTAACGGGCGTTTTACTACTGATTGACTTACCAAGACTTCAATTACTGGATTATGTCGTAGATTTGAATGCTTTGATTAAAAGCATGTTTACCATATTTTTAGCTTGCGTTATTGGCTCTACCATTGGCTGGGAGCGGGAGAGCCGAAATAGACCAGCAGGTCTTAGAACGTACGCACTTGTGTGTATGGGTTCAGCGCTTGTTATGATTACTTCATTTAGTATTTTTGAAGCCTATCATACAGTGGTGAATTCGGACCCAGCTAGACTCGGTGCTCAAGTTATAAGCGGTATTGGTTTTCTTGGCGCTGGTACCATCATCAGGGATAAATTCTCTGTTAAGGGACTTACAACAGCAGCTTCCTTGTGGGTTGTGGCTTGTATTGGATTGGCTATTGGGTCCGGTATGTACTTGACCAGTATGATTATCAGTATTGTGGTTTATTATATCTTACATAATTTAAGGTGTATGGAAGACATTAAGGCTGAAAAAATGAACTATGAGATTCTCATTCGTTTAAAAGAAGAGAATGGGCAAATAAAAGCCATTCACAAAATTATGGATAAATATGAAATTGTTGTTAGGGATATTAACATTGTTTATGGTCAAACCAGTTTTTTAGAAGAGGACAATGAAGATATTAATATTGTGATTCATGCCATGATTTTGGATCATTTTATTGATAAATTGATTGTTGAATTGAGTGGCCTAAGTGGTGTTGTATCGTTTTCATGTGGTGAGGAGTAGGAGGGGGCATGGTCGATTTAGGCTTTTGTAACATCCTTTTGATAGTAGACAACACTTAGTAATTCATTGTGTTTTTCTGCAACATTAACAAGTCTGCCGCCATATATAAAGCCTTTTTTCTCATGCAGTAGGATACTTCCTTGATTGCCTTCCGTAATAACAGAGATTAATTGTTTTATTTTTGGAGCATGATAAGCGGCTTCTATAATAGCATCCATTAGACGACTTCCTACCCCTTTGCCTTGAGCCTTTTTACTAACATATATGGAGATTTCTGCACTACAATATGCAGTCTCTCGTTTTCTACCATATGGCGATAAAGATGCAAAACCAAGGAGTTGACCATCATCTTCAAAAATCAGAATGGGATAAGCTTCTTGGTGTTCTTTTAACCATCTTTGACCTTCTTCATAGGTCAGCGGTTCCTCTTCAAAGGAGGCAGTACCGTTTAGAATACTATCATTATATATGTCCAGTAATACCGGAATATCATTTTCCATTGCTTTTCTAATCATATCGCTCCTCCCAAATGCCATAAAAATTTAAAGTACTAACAGTTTATCACATAATCTGTATAAGGTACAAAATGAGAATGAAAAAAGTATAAAATAGGGAGACAAAAAAGCTGTAAAATCTTATAGAATCAAGGTTTTACAGCTTTTTCATTTAGCGCACGCAGTAGGACTTGAACCCACAACATTCTGATCCGAAGTCAGACGCTCTATCCAATTGAACTATGCGTGCTTATATCTAAACCTTATGGGTTAAGATCTATAAAAACTTTTGTAAGCGAATATCGGAACCGATAAAGCCTACAGATAAGTAATTACCATAAATACGTGAAACAATACGATCGGTATATTGGTTGCTCCATGCACTTGGTGGTAAGTTTGTTGAGATGACAACAGGCTTCTTGTCCAGCATGCGTGTGTTAATGATATTAAACAGCTCCGATGTAGTAAAAGCATTGTTGATCTCAGTACCAAGGTCATCAATAATGAGTAAATCACATTCGTATAGGTTTTGAATCTCGTCTAATGTTACATGGCCCTCTTCGTTATGAAAGCGGTAAGTCTCAAGAAGCTTGAACAAACCAAAGGCCGTCAGATAGATAACCGTGTGTCCTGTATCTAGTAATACTTTTGCAATACAGTTACACAGATAAGTCTTGCCTAAGCCGGCTTGACCGTAGAGAATGAGATTGTTGTATTTTGTGTCAAATTGCTCAGCAAAGTTGTAACAGATTTTATAATTGAAGGCTGCAATATCTCTTGGTGATTTACCAATATTTTTATCTACCTCATTACTATAATGGTCAAGAGAGAAATTGTCAAAGTTTTCTTTTTGTAAAATGGCATTTAAATGACTTTGCTCATAGGAAAAGTTGATGATTTCTTGGTTGAGGCAATGACATTTAGCATGTTCGATGTAGCCGGAATCCTTACAATCTTCGCAATCATAGATGGGTGCCAGATAATCACTTGGGTAACCTGCATCTTGCAAGACTTTCTTTTTCTGTTGAGATAAACGACTGACTTTTTCTTGCAGATCTGTTAGGAGTGCCTGTCGCTTATTTGGGTTTTCCACAATTTGCCGTGTTAAGGAAGCGGATAAGGATGAAATCTGCTCATCAATGGCCTGAAGTACAGGGTACGCCTTATAAACCTTATCTTTTCTGGCATAATAAATCTGCTGGTTTTTTAAACGACGTTGGTCGATAATATTTAGGATATGTTTAAACTGTGATCTAGTAAGACCCATATTAAGACCTCTTTTCCACCGTTTCGACTTCAATCATCTGTCGCATGCGTTTTTCTATCAGATCATGGTCATATTGACGTTGGTTATGGTTGTGAAATCGATTACTGGCTTTTGCAGCTACGTCTTTTTTTGCAGATTTTTTATCGACTTGGCCTGATTTATACTGTATATCCAATTCTTTAACAGCATTAATGGATTTTGCACCTTTGTTTTGCCAGTTGGTTAAAATTGTATCCACATATTTGAGCTCAGGTTTATTAATAGCCTCAATGGTTTTTTCGCAGGCGATTTCAATAACTTCGATTGCAAAATTATATTCAACCAGCCATTTTTCCATTAGTTTTGTCTGAGCCGGTGTGGGGTTACGACTTGATAAACCTAAGGCTTTGAAGATTTTGTAATAGTTCTTATTGAAGTTCTCCGTTAAGTCTTTGGCCTGCTTTACATTTCGTATGCCCTTATCGGACCAGTCCATAGCCACTTTTTCTATGTAATTCATATGACGATGATCGTTGGATGCACAATATTCAATCAAATATTCTACAACTTCTATAGTTAAACCTAGCCAATCCATAAAACCAACTAAGATATTTACATCAACCTGTGTTAATTGCTTGCCCAAATATTTTTCGGTAATATAAATAAGCTGTTGAAATTCTGATTGACCGGCTATAACGGCAATCTCTTCCATGGTGTATTCCGGTCTCTCATAGAGCTTTGGCTTTGGAGTATTGGCTTTATTCTTTCCGGTTTTATTGGAAGCGATAACTGTATCTTCTGTCTTTTCAAGACTTAATAAACCGATAGAGGTAATCTGATCATCTTCGTACTGAACTTCAATGACTTTAAGTTCGTCCCAGTAATTAATAGCACGAATGACATCGGATTCTATAAGATGTAACTGCTTTGCGATTTGTTTTGTCGTAAAAGCACATTGATTGCTACAAATCAGCCTAAGCAAATACAAATAGACTTTCACATAGTCCCCGTTGGATTTAGGCATATAATGATCAATAAATAGGTTATTTATGAGCGTGTGTTGATGAATGTTTTGAGATTGTAAATTTATTTGACTCATATGAACCCTTTCCCACATTATGTAAACCATTACCATCCATGTGTATAACTTTATATTTATTATACCATCATAGCATATACTATACGATGGGAAGTATAATGATATAGAACTATGGGCTATAAGTCAAGAGGAAATAGGAAAAAAATATGAGAAAGCCCTATAAATAAAGGCTTTCTTCAGAAGACCTATCGATTGGCTAATAAATGTGTAAAGTGTGGATAAGATGGTGTATAACATTATCTACATGGATAAGATGGCTATAAATGGCGGCTAAACCCAGTGAAATAAAGGTGTTCAGGTATCGCAATAATATACGTTATGTAAACCAGTTATACACGTCTGTTTTTGTACGATATGTGAACAAGTCTGTGGATAATGTGGAAAACTATGAATCTAGTAGGTATTCGCCTAACAAATACACGTCTCCGGCGCCCATAGTTATCAACAGGTCATTTGGGATACAATGGGTCAAAATATGGTAGCTGATTTCATCGAAAGAAGAAAAATATTCACAAGGTGTACCATAGGCCAAAATTCTAGATTGTATATCCCGTGCATGAATGTCACCAAAATCCGCTTCACGACCTGCAGAATAGATGTCCATTAAGATGACGTGGTCAGCTAAACTTAAAGACTTTGCAAAATCGTCTAAAAAAGCTTTTGTTCTAGTGAAAGTATGAGGCTGAAAGACAATCCAAAGCTTGTTGAAATCCATATTAGCGGTTGATTTTATTGTGGCTTCTATCTCGGTGGGATGGTGTGCGTAATCATCTACAATATGTACACCTCCAAGAGAGCCTTTGTATTGGAAACGGCGATGGGTACCGGTGAAAGCACAAAGGCCTAAAGCTATGGAGGCCAAGTCAATATTAAGTTCCACAGCGGTTGCAATGGCAGCAAGTGCATTGCTGATGTTGTGATCACCAGGTACGGACAATTGGAATCGACCAATAGACTGATTTTTATAGATGACATCAAAGGCGCCGTGACCAAGTGAGTTATACACAATATTGGTGCCATAAAAATCACAGTTTGCATTGGTCAAGCTATATGTAGTGATTTTTTTTGTTGTTTCCCTTAGTATAAGGTGTGCATCCTTGATGTCGGCATTGATAACAATGCTACCATCTGTTTTTGTATTCTCTAAAAAAGTGTGAAATGAATCATGAATATGATGGATATCTCTAAAATAATCCATATGATCTTCTTCTACATTCAGTATAACGGATATTTTTGGGAAAAAATGATGAAAGCTATCAAAATATTCGCAGGCTTCTGTTACAATAAATGGTGATTTACCTACGGCCACATTGCCACCTATTAATGGCAATATACCGCCAACCATAACCGTTGGTTCGGTCTGGGCGGATGTTAGAATATGCGCTATCATAGAGGTGGTGGTGGTTTTACCATGTGTACCGGATACAGCAATACTATTTTCATAACCGTCCATAACCTGACCCAGCAAAGTACCACGATCTATGATGGGTATGTCCATTTTGTTAGCTTTTTCAATTTCAGGATTGTCTAATTTAATAGCTACAGTGTAGACAATCAAGTCGATGTCAGAGGTTATATGATCTTGGTGATGTCCTTTATAAATATGTGCACCCATGGTTGTCAACTTTTTTATAGAGCCATTGTTACCGATGTCAGAACCGGTTACTCTAAAGCCACGATTAAGCAACAACTGAGCCAATGCGCTCATGCTAATACCACCGATGCCTATGAAATGAACATGTATGGGTGTTTCAAGGTTGATTTTATACATTTTTATCTCCTTAAGAATCTGTAGGAATTCAATTAACAATCGATTAGATTCTTCTATATTATACATTCTTTTTATGAAATATGAAAGAGTCGAATATTTCGAAGAAAAGGACTTATAATATTCGGAGATGTAAGTTATAATATGGTTAAAGTGTTAAAATCAAGCTTCTCTAGATACACATATGAGACATAGCTTTAATACCTTAGCCTATAGAGAGAATAGAACTAGAGGAATAGTGATGAATAATAAAATAAGCAAGACAGAGCGTATAGCTTTGATTACAAAAACTTTAATAGAAAATCCATCTCAGATATTTACACTAAACTATTTTTCAGAGATGCTAGACCATGCCAAGTCAACATTAAGTGAAGACATAAAAAGTATTGAAACATCCTTTGAAAAACACCATTTGGGTAAGATATATTCCATATCCGGAGCAGCAGGAGGGGTATACTATTTACCAATTGCTAACAAAGAATTTGTTCATAAAGTACAAATGGATTTATGCAATAAGTTATCAGAAACCAGTAGAATTATACCTGGTGGTTATTTGTATATGAATGATCTCTTATACGATCCTTCATGGTTGGAAAAGATAGCCCTATGTATAATTGCTTATTATGAAAGTGCTTCAATTGACTATGTTGTGACCATTGAAACAAAGGGTATACCTTTGGCTTTGGCGGTGGCTAGAATCCTAAACAAGCCAATAGTAGTTATTAGAAAATCAGCAAGATTAACAGAAGGTACGACCTTACAAATGAACTATGTAACCGGATCGAAACAAAACATAAAAACCATGTCTATGCCAATAAAATCTATTAGGAGAGGTGCGAATGTTCTATTTGTAGATGATTTTATGAAGGCGGGTGGAACGGCAAAAGGTGTTGTGGATTTTATGAAGGAGTTTGAAGCTAAGGTGGTTGGAGTTGCGGTTATGATGTCCACTATTACATCTGACGAAAAACTGGTTCAGTCTTATTATTCCTTAATCGATTTTAAGGGTATTGATGAAAAAAACAAAATCATACATATGACCCCCTCCAATATGAAGAAATAAATACTTACTATGTTTTAGCTTTTTAAATACGCCCCTAGTAATAGACAGTTGATGGAAGACTGCAATTACTAAGAGGGGCTTTTTGTGTTTTGAGAGCACAAGATATTGTATAAAAATAAACAGTAAGTTAACCGATTTTATAACAAGTTGTCTGTAAAATTAGGAGCCAAAATATAAAAAATATGATATCATATAGCCATAAGAAGGGAGGCGTATTATGAGAAAAAAAGAAATTGTTGCCATGTTATTGGCCGGTGGTCAAGGCAGTCGATTAGGTGTGTTAACGTCCCATGTTGCAAAGCCGGCAGTATCCTTTGGTGGTAAATATAGAATTATTGATTTTACACTAAGTAACTGTATTAATTCTGGGATTGATACGGTTGGGGTATTGACTCAATACCAACCATTATTATTGAACCAGCATATTGGTATTGGCATACCTTGGGATTTGGATAAGAATTTTGGAGGTGTCACCATTTTACCACCATTTGTAAGCAAGGATAACAACGCTTGGTATACCGGTACGGCAAATGCTGTATATCAGAACATTCCATATATTGACTATTATAATCCGGAATATATATTAATTCTTTCAGGGGATCATATTTATAAAATGGATTATGAAATGATGTTAAACTACCATAAGAAGAAAAAAGCGGATGTAACTATTGCTGTCTATAGAGTGCCTATAGAGGATGCCCATCGATTTGGTCTGGTGAAAACAGAAGAAGATGGTAAAATCTACGATTTTGAAGAAAAACCTCCAAACCCAACCAGTGATTTGGCTTCCATGGGTATATACATATTCGAGTGGAAAGCTTTTAGACAAGCCCTTATTTTATCTGAGGAAAGTTATGAAGACAGTGACTTCGGGAAGCATATATTGCCTTATATGTTAAGTAAAAACTTTAATCTTTATGCTTACGAGTTTGATGGTTTCTGGAAAGACGTGGGTACCTTAGAAGCTTATTGGGATGCCAATATGCAATTGATTGATCTGGTTCCTGAGTTTAATCTTTATGAGTCCTATTGGAAAATCTATACCAAAAATGAAGTACAACCACCACAATTTATTGGTCAAGGCGCCAGTGTGGAAATGTGCATATTAGGTGAAGGCGCCGAAATATATGGTCATGTTTACAATTCTGTCATTGGTTCTAATGTCATCATCGAGAAAGACGCAATCATTCGAGATTCAATTATTATGAACAGTGCGATAATAGGCGAAGGTGTTCAGATATATAAAAGCATTATTGCTGAAAAAGCACTAATTGGCGCTCATACAAAAATAGGTATGGGCGAGGATGTTATAAATGAGGAACAACCTCATATCTATTACTCAGGTATTTCTGTTGTTGGTGAGAAGACAGTCATACCTCCTAATGTTGAAATTGGTAAGAATTGTGCAATTGATGGTCCTGTGACCAAGTCTTCTTTTATTGACAATAAACTGGCCAGTGGTAAGAATCTAATTATAGGGGAGGGTTCAGATTGAGAGCGTTGGGTATTATATTAGCAGGTGGAAAAAATGAGAGATTAAAAGATCTATCTACAAATAGGGCGTTGGCTGCGATGCCCGTTGCCGGTAGCTATCGTTCAATTGATTTTGCATTAAGTAATATGACCAATTCAGGGGTAAGCAAAGTGGCAGTTGTGACCCAATATAATTCAAGATCCCTCATCGAGCATCTAAGCTCTTCAAAGTGGTGGGATTTTGGTCGTAAGCATGGTGGTTTACATGTTTTTACGCCTTACATGACCAATGAAAATAGTTTTTGGTACCGAGGTACGGCAGATGCCATCTATCAGAATCTAAGCTACCTTAAAAATAGCCATGAGCCCTATGCCATCATTGCCCAAGGGGATGGTGTTGTTAAGGTTGATTATAGTAAAGTCTTACAATACCATATAGAAAAAAGAGCCGATATTACGATGGTTTGTTATGAAGAGAAAAACAAGCGTGAGCTGAATAGGTTCGGTATTGCGACGGTAGATCAGGATAATCGAATTATTGAATTTGAGGAAAAGCCTATTGAGCCAGAAGGGAACCTAGTTTCAACGGGTATGTATATTATTCGTCGAAGGTTGCTAATTGAATTAATTGAAAGTTGTGCAAAAGAAGAACGCCATGATTTTGTAAGTGATGTCATTGTACGCTATAGGAAACAAAAGAAGATTTATGCCTATATCCATGAGGGTTACTGGAGAAGTATTGCAAGTCTAGAATCTTATTTTGAAACGAATATGGATTTTTTGGACAAGTCCATACGAGATGATTTTTTCAGGAAAACACCGAATATCATGTCTAAAGTAGAAGATGAACCTCCGGTAAAAATAAACTATGGATCTACGGTTTCAAATAGCTTATGCTCTAGTGGGAGTATTATTAATGGTAATATTGAGGACTCAATTCTTTTTAGGAAAGTTTTTATAGGTAATAATTCAGTGGTTAAAAATGCCATAATTCTTAATGATACCTACATTGGAGATCATTGTCATATTGAAAATGCCATTATTGATAGTCACTGCAACCTTGAGGAAGGTACTGTAGTCAAAGGTAAAGAAAACGAAATTATTATTATAAAAACCAAGGATAGTTCCTATAAATAAAATACAAGGATGGTTAAAGTGTCAAAACAAGTTAAATCAATAAATTTCATGGAATATGGCTCTAAAGGCGTGATGAAAAAGAGTTGTCATCCTATTGATAATATACTATAATAATTGTAGTGGTGATTTTACAGAGTAATGGCCTTTAATGCTAATATTTTCCTGCAATAAGGGGACGAGATAGATATATGTATGATATTAGTATTAGGAGCAAAGTGGACAGTTAGTTACTTATAGTCAGAGCTACTTATGGAAAGGGGTACATATGGAGATTACAGATGTAAGAGTAAGAAAAATTACTAAAGAGGGAAAAATGAAAGCAGTGGTATCGGTTACCTTTGATAATGAATTTGTTGTACATGATATCAAAGTAATCGAAGGAGAAAAAGGTCTGTTCATTGCAATGCCAAGTAGAAAAGCCTTAGATGGAGAGTTTAGAGATATTGCGCATCCCATTAACTCCATCACACGGGATAGAATTCAAAAGTCAATACTTGAAAAGTACGAAACGATTTCTTTGGATGAAGGCGAAGTATACGAAGAAATGGCTGAAATGGAATGATTTTTGGCACTTCTATCTAGAAGTGCTTTTTTATTGAGTTATTCCTTGAACATATATAATATCTAGTGTAAAATGTACCACGGACAGTATTAATTTTATGTTAAGTTGAAAGAGGTGTCTTCATTGTCAAAAGTACAGGCCATCATTTTGGCTGCCGGTGGCGGAACCAGAATGAAATCTAATAAACCAAAAGTCATTCATGAAATTCTAAAAAAAACATTAGTGGACTATGTCATTGAATCGGCTAAAGAAGCAAGTATAGAAGATGTGTGTGTGGTAGTAGGACATCAAAGTGAGGTTGTTGAAGCGGCCATATCTCATGAAGTGGTGTATGCTAAGCAGACAGAACTACTTGGGACAGGTCATGCGGTTATGATGGCAGAAGATTTCTTGGATGTTGAGGGAAAGACTTTGGTTTTATTTGGTGATACGCCCTTAATTACAAGTGATACATTGAAGGCGATGATAGAGCATTGTGAGACAACTAAGAGTGATGTTGTCGTTTTATCTACGAGGGTAGAAAACCCTAGCGGTTATGGGCGAATTATAAGGGACGAAGATGGACAGTTTCTTAAGAGTGTGGAACACAAAGATGCATCAGAGCAGGAAAAAATGGTGTGTGAAATCAATTCAGGCATGTACTGCTTTGACTCGAAAGCGCTTAAAAGCGCATTGAGTCAGTTAACCAATGATAATGCTCAAGGTGAATACTACCTTCCGGACACCATGAAGATTATTATGGATATGGGTGGCAAGGTGGAAGTATTGGTCACGGAAGAAAGCGATGAGATTCTAGGAATCAATACAAAAGTACAATTAGCTGAAGCCGGTTTGATTATGCAAAGACGTATTAATGAGAGATTGATGCTTGAGGGTGTCATTATGGTACACCCTGATCAGTGCTATATTAGTAAAAATGCTGTTATTGGTTTGGATACTGAGATTTATCCCAATACTTTTATAGAAGGTCATACAAAAATTGGCGAAGGGTGTATAATTGGACCTAACACTAAAATAGTGGACTGCGAGCTTGGAGACCGAGTTCATATTGAACAGTCTACAGCATTGATGAGCAAGATTAGTCATGATACCACTGTTGGACCGTATGCATACATACGTCCAAATTCAAATATAGGTCAAAATATAAAAATAGGTGATTTCGTAGAAATCAAAAACGCAAGCATTGGTGACGGGACGAAAGTATCTCATCTTACGTATATTGGAGATGCGGATGTTGGAAAGAACGTCAACTTTGGATGTGGGACCGTAGTGGTGAACTACGATGGACAGAAAAAATATAGAACGACAATCGAGGACGAAGCATTCATAGGTTGTAATACGAACCTTGTCTCTCCTGTCACTGTACATCACAGAGCTTACACAGCTGCTGGATCGACAATAACCCATGATGTACCGGAATCCGCACTAGGTATAGCAAGAACAAGGCAAACAAACATTGAGGATTGGGCTAAGAGAAACAGATAACGTGAATGCATGAACCTAGGAGGAAGACGAATGACCAGTGTAATCAGAAACAATGATGGCATTAAAGTTTTTTCAGGAGGCGCAAACCAAGAACTGGCAATCAACATAGCTAAATCATTAGGAACAGAATTATCCATTGCAGAGGTTGGCAAATTTAGCGATGGTGAATCTTATGTAAAAATCGGGGAAATGGTAAGGGGTGTTGACTGCTTCATTATTCAACCCACATCATTCCCAGTCAATGACACTTTGATGGAAACACTTATTATGATTGACGCCTTAAGAAGAGCATCAGCCGGTCGTATTACGGCGGTTATGCCTTATTATGGCTATGCAAGACAAGATCGTAAGGCAAGGGCTAGAGATCCTATCACAGCACGTTTGGTAGCGGATATGCTACAGATTGCAGGTTGTGATCGTGTTTTAACAATGGATCTCCATTGTGCGCAGATACAAGGATTCTTCACGATACCTGTGGATCATATGTTAGGTAATCCTCTTCTAATTAAGTATTATAGAGAAAAGTTCCAAGATAAGAAAGAAAACTTGGTTATTTGCTCACCGGATATCGGATCAGTCAAGCGTTCCAGAAGCTTCGCTGAAGCCCTCGATGTACCGATTGCCATTATTGATAAGCGTAGACCGGAAGACAATGTAAGTGAGGTCATGCACATCATTGGTGATGTAAAAGGTAAGAATGTTATTTTGGTTGATGATATGATTGATACTGCCGGTACGATTTGCAATGCGGCTAATGCCCTAAGTGATCAAGGTGCAATCGAGATATACGCTTGTTGTACACACCCTGTTTTATCCGGACCGGCGATAGAAAGAATTACGAAGTCAGCGATTAAAGAACTGCTTGTTCTTGATACAATTGCTTTGCCGGAGGGTAAAAAGACGGATAAGATTAAGCAGTTGTCGGTGGCAGATATATTGGCGGATGCGATATCAAGGATTCATCACAATGAGTCTGTTTCTAAGCTCTTTGTATAAGTAGATTATGAGGTCTCTAAGTGGATAAAGCTTAGAGGCTTTTTTTAGTGGGGAAAAAGAGTGTTATAAATAGGTCCCATGAAAACCCTTCCACAGTGTGTATGATTACGGTCTCCGATTGGTGCATCCATGCACCAAAAGTCGACGGTCAGCATCCATGCTGACAAACGCCATCACACACACTGCTCTAGGAACTTCATGGTCGGTGTTGGTATGGCGGTAATATAGGAAGGTCCCATGAAAACCCTTCCACAGTGTGCGGTTCTTTTTTTGGTAAACTTTGTAATAAATGGAAATGATTCCTAGTACATGGAATTGTTTCCATTTTTGTGTTATATAAACATATATGTCATTAATATGAAATAATTAAAAGAAAATCAGTTAATTATCAAAAACTTCTTGCAATTTCCAGAGGGTCTCCATATAATATATAAGAGTATGGTGTATCAAAGAATTAGGATGGGGAGTGAATGAGTTGGAAGATACATTGTTGGCAGGGGTTGTTCTCTTTGAACGCTATAAGATTATCAGGCCTCTTGGTATTGGTGGGACCAGTATCGTATACTTGGCGCAGAACAATAAGATAGGGAGCTTGGTTGCCATTAAAGCCATAAAGAAAACAGAGGATGAGATTGATTTACTGGCAGAAAAAAATATATTAATTGAACTGCGTCATCCTTCAATTCCAATAATAATGGATATTGAAGAGGACGAAGATCGAATCTATCTTATTGAGGAATACGTTGAAGGCAAGGTACTTGAGAAGTATAAGAATAAGCTGACAGAACAAGAAATTATCGATATTATGTTACAACTTTGTGATGTTCTGAATTACCTGCATACCTTTCAAGAACGACCTATTATTTATAGAGATTTAAAGCCGAGTAATGTTATCAGAATGCAAAATGGACATATTAAGCTGATTGATTTTGGTATAGCTAAAAAGTACAGTCACGAAACGACGAGAGATACAACTCAATTTGGAACAAGAGGGTATGCAGCACCAGAGCAGTTTGGATTTTCTAAAGCAGATGTGCGGACAGATATATTTGCTCTGGGTGTAAGCATGTACTATTTATTGACAGGAAAGAATTTAAGTACACCACCGTATAGGCTACAACCTCTAAGAGATGAAAATCCCTATATCAGTTCGGGTTTAGAACAAATCATTATGAAGTGTATGGAGACAGTGCAAGCCAAAAGATATCAAAACATTGCCACTCTACGACAGGATGTTAATGCTCTTGGCAATCGGAAGAATGACAATAATGATTACGATGTTTTTCTTGAAAAGAGTCGTAATGTTATAACGGTTACAGGCATAAATAGGTCTTTAGGTACAACGCATGTAGCCATCATGCTCGCTCATTATTTCAAAGAACAAGGTCAAAAAGTTGCCTTGATTGAGTGGCAAGCGCATCATGATTTTATAAAAATTTGTAATATGTATAAAACCATTAAAGAAGAGAAATTTTACTTTGTTTTTAATGCTATTCATTTTTACAGTTATCAAAATAATTTGTCCTATGATAAGAGTATGGTAGCTAATTATGATGTGATTATAGTAGATGGCGGTCAGTATGATGACTTGGAACAAAAAGGTAGTTATCAGAAAAGTCACCAAGTTTTGATGCTGTGTGGTGGTAAGGATTGGGAAATAGACAGTTTTGAAGAGTATTATTTTGGTAGTCCCAACAAATCTTATTATTATATGTTCAATTTTATGGATGATACGTCCTTTCGTGTGGTAAAAGAAAGTATGGCTAATTTTAAGTGTCATCAGGTGCCATATAATCCAAACCCATATTTGATAACGGAGACTACACAAAAGATACTAGATGATATTTTTGGTGTAGTTGCTACAAAAGCCCTAGGTATAAAAAGGAGTAAGTTGGATGATGTTAAAGACCATATTAGATCAAAAATTCAAGTATTCAAAAATACAAAAAGAAAAGAGCAAAGTCATAGCGGTGACGGGCGTGGCTAGAGGCATTGGTGTTACTCATTTTTGTATTATGATGGCATATTATTTGGCCAAACAAAGAAGAAAAGTTGCCTTAGTGGAACTTAATGATACGGGGCATTTTGGTAAAATTGAAAAAGCATATGAAGGCTTACACCATGATATCATGTCAACAGAATCTTTTAATATTAAAGGTGTTACATATTATAAAGGAACGTCGAAAGAAAAACTCATGGATTTGTATCAGGCAGATTATCATTATATATTGCTTGATATTGGTGAGGGTATAAAGAATTATGCAGAAGAGCATAAGCGTGCAGACATACCCTTAGTTATAGGGCATGTGAGTGATTGGAAGATAGATGAAGTAGATGACTTTAGAATCAGATATTCTATGCTCATGACCAAGAGATGTAAATGGCTTTTTCCGGATGGAAAAAAAGATGAGTTGTTGGAGTTGGGTAGAAAAATAGGCATGACTTTTCATACAATACCTTATTGTGTCGATCCTTTTGTTAGAAAAAAAGTGACCCAAGATCATATGAAAAGAATCATTGGACTGGAGGTGTAATATGTCAATCATACGACAACGTACAAAAAATTTATTGATGGCAGGATTTCTAGGCCTAATGATAAGCCTTGTCCTAATTTTGGTATTGTCTTTGATTTTTAGAGAAGAGGTTTCAGAATATTTTGCCTCTACAGTAGGTCAAGAGCAACAAGAAACGTTGACCTATCCTGTTGTTGTTGCATCTAAACCATTGAAAAAAGGAAGCATATTGACACGAGAAGATGTAACACTATCTCTGATGGAGGCAGAAAAGCCAATCTCATCCGGTTACACGGAAGTATCTCTCTTGATGGGTAAAAAGCTTTTAATAGACATAGATAAAAATTTGCCATTAACCCCACCTATGTTTATGGAAGAAGCATTGGTGAGTAAAAATCTTAGAATATATGAATTTGGGTTTATAGAATTACCGTATTTACTGGATGATGCAGATGTGGTTGATATTAGAATTGCTTTTCCGACAGGTCAGGATTATATCGTATTGGCCAAAAAGCCAATTCAATCTTTTGAGCGTTCTAGAGATCAGGTTCATGTCGGCCTTATAGACTTAGCCCTTGAAGAAGAAGAGGTTCTACGTATGTCTAGTGCTATGGTAGATACCTATCTGACAGAAGGTACTAGGGTGTATTTGGTCAAATATATCAATCCGGATCAACAGGCATCATCCATTGTTAACTACCCGGTAAATCAAAGTGTTTTAGCACTTTATATGGAGAATCCGAATATATTTGAGATACCGAATGCAGAGCAGATTTTAAGTAAACGACATGTGTTGGAGGTATCATTAGTATCTTTACTAGATGAAGCAGGCGTTCGTTTTTTTGAGACAAATATGGCCATACCGACCATGACTATGAATCCATTGACACCAGAAGATATGATTTTAGAAGATATCCAAATAAATAGAGACAGTGAGCCATCACCTGAATCATTAACGACGACAATAACAAATGAATCTAATAACACTGAATATAATAACGAGAAGGAAGAAGACGCAACATTGTCTGGATTTTAGGTGTGAATATGATACGAATAGGTTTAATTGGTGTAATTACAAAAGAGAAGGACTATTTGGGACTTTACTTAGGGAAGGTCCTATCAATGGAACATAAAGTGGTGCTGGTGACGAAGCATCAAAGTTTAATGGGCGCGTTAGAGGATTATGAGCATAATGAATATTTTAGAATTGTAAATCAAATACCGGATGTACTGGAAGCAGATTATCTTATTGTGAATGGCGTAGATGTTGATAGAGAAAGTTATGATCGTTTGTTTTTCATAACCGGACCCAGACAATCAGAAGTAACCGATAACGAACCGATTTTTAATAAGGGTATATTGGAAAATGATTGTGTCATTTATCATAATATTTTGGTGGACAGTAGAATAAATGGAAAATATTTAAACAATCGATTTAAAATTGACCCCAATAAAATAAAAGTGCTTGAACGTCCTTTTAATGAATGGGATTGGATAATGGAGTTGGAAAACGACTATGACCTCTCAATTTGGATGGGACATATGTCCCATGATTACCAGAAACTTATTCAAAGAATGATACAACATATTATGGGTAGTAAAGATAAAGCCATTAAGAAGTGGTTAAATAAGTCGAAAAGGAGTAAATAGAATGCAAATAGCTTTTTGGTCACCAAATCATGGACAAACAGGTACAACAAGTACTGCTGTTGCTATGGCATGTATGTCAGCTCTTCTTTATAATTTCAAAATTCTCATTGCCCACAGTCATTTTGAACGTAGTACGCTGGAAGGTTGCTTTATGAAGGAAAAAGTTCATCATCAAGAAGATCTTTTGGATTTTAGTGACAACGGTTTGGATGCCTTGAAGAGATTAGCAAAAAACGGAAGACTTGCTTCGGGTATGATCTGTGATTACACCATATCTCTATTGGCCAATAGAAGATTAGACTTGCTTCAAGGGACCAAAACATCTAAGCCAATCGACACCCAAGAAACATTGACTTTACTAAGTCAGATTTTCGCTGTTGCCAACATGGAATATGATCTAACCATGATTGATGTGCCAAGTGGTACCCACCATAAATTAACACAAAAAATTATAAAAAACTCAGACTTAGTGGTGGTTTGTTTGAACCAGAATAAAGCCCTAATGGACACTTTTTTTAGCAATAAGTCTTATGCATCATTATTAAGTGAGAAGACCGTATTGTACAATATCGGTATGTATAATAAGGAGAGTAGGTCCACACTTAAAAACTTGGCTAAAACATATGGTATGGATAATATGATGTGCATGCCCTATGATATCGGATTTATGGATGCTTGTAATAGCAGTCGTATTCTAGACTTCCTTATGCGTCATCTATCCATGAATTCAAAAAACAGGCATAAAAATCTTCTGCAACACTTAGAAAGAAATTGTGAAGTTATGATAAAACAGTTAGAAAAAACCAAACAGGAGGCTAGTATCGATTATGCTTAATATAATAATGATACTGGTTGTGTTACTTATATTTATTATTATATTAATCTTTTACTTCCAAAAAGGTGATTCGACTCACTATTTAGAACAGAAGCTTCTTAATAATAGTGAAAAGTTTCAGTTTGAGACCATTGTGGACTTTGTCAAAGATGCCATAAATGATATAACAAGAACCAACCTATATGAAATGGGCCTGTCTGAAGATGAGTTTAAAAGACGGCTCAATAAAAGAAGTGAGCTGAAGAAAGCACTAAAAAATTGTACCTATGGATCAGCTCTTGATAAAGAGTATGTGAAGGATTTCATTTGTGATTTGCTAAAGAAAAATTATATAACAGAAAAAAATGTAGATAAAATTATGCACTTTGGCCAACCCAATTTTCTGAGTGTTCAAGATAAGTTCGAGATTTTGCTATATTTATATAAAAAAAGTTATGGTGTATTGGCCCTTAACCAAATGATTGTAGATCATAACCTTGATCATTTAAAATATATTATTGAAAATGGAAAAACCCCTTCATACATCATAACATCTCAAGAAATCGTAGACATATTTGGTAAAAGCCTGACACAACTCAGCTATGAAGATAAGTTGATGGTCATTACACAACGGGTTTATCAGATTTATAAAGGTTTTGGTGTGGTAGATGAGATAAGAGACATGGCGATTGACGGCGTATCTGGTGGTGTTTCAGGTGTTGTAGAAAAAGCTACGGATAAAGTGATGGAAGACTATCTAAGTCAAATTATACAGACGCCAAATCATTATGACAGCATCTGGATATTTTATAAAGGTAAATCCATACATTTGTCCTTTCTTTCTTTCGGTTCAGAAAAAGAACTACGGAGGATTTGTCAGAATATTTATCGTTATAACAAAGCCGGGCAATTATCGGAAAGTACAGGCTATAAAGTGAATGAAATGAAGGATGGTTCAAGGGTTGTTGTTGTCAG
>NZ_JARGDP010000120.1 GCF_029210395.1 Petrocella sp. FN5
GAGATTATGATAAGGAGGTTGGAATGATGTCTAGAATCAATAATAATAAACAAAGAAAGGCACAGTTTCTTTGGGGATGGCTATTTATATTGCCAACGATGATAGGACTTATTATTTTGAATATCATCCCAATTTTCAGAACTATTTTTCAAAGTTTCTATAAAACAGGAGATTTTGGTAAAGGTAATATTTTTATCGGCCTACAAAACTATTCAAAACTGTTTGAAGACACTGAAGTTTGGCAGTCCTTATGGAATACTATTAGATATGTCATAGTAGAAGTTCCGGTTTCAATAGTAATCGCACTTATAATTGCTGTATTATTGAATCAAAAAATCAAAGGAAAATCCATTTTTAGAACAATTTTCTTCCTACCTATGATAGCTGCTCCGGCAGCTATCGCTATGGTATGGCGGTGGTTGTACAATTCACAATTTGGTCTACTGAATAATGTTTTTAATTTAGATGTTGCATGGATATCAGACCCTAGAATTGCTATATACTCAATAGCCGTAATTGGAATATGGTCAGTAGTAGGTTATAACATTGTACTTTTTCTTGCAGGGTTACAAGAAATACCAAAAGACTACTATGAAGCAGCAAGAATTGACGGTGCTAGTGGTATCAACCAGTTCTTTCATATAACAATTCCATTGCTCTCACCCAGTATTTTTTTCGTCAGTGTGACAAGAATGATAGCAGCATTTCAAGTATTTGATCTGATTTACATGGTAATGACGGAAACAAACCCGGCAATCGAAAAAACCCAATCCTTGGTATATTTATTCTATCAATACTCGTTTACCTATGGCAATAAAGGTTATGGTGCAACGATAGCGGTCTTATTGCTTTTAGTAATTATGTTGATTACTGGCATTCAAATATATGCACAGAAAAAATGGGTTCACTACAGTTAGGGGGAATCAAAATGAAATCAAAAGATTATTTTTTGAAAATATTAATTTATGCTGTTTTGTTAATGAGTTCTTTTATAATGCTTATACCATTTATATGGATGATTTTGACCGCATTTAAGTCAATAACTGAAACAACAAATATTGATCCATTTGTTATATTGCCCTCTACTTGGAGATTTGAAGCATTTAAGAGGGTGTTGGATAACATGAATTTTGTCATACTTTATGTAAACACACTGTTGATGATTGCAGGACGTATTTTGGCGGCAGTGTTAACAGCAACTTTAGCAGGCTATGCATTTGGTCGATTACAGTTTAAAGGAAGGGACATAGCGTTTTCCTTGGTGCTATTTCAGATGATGATTCCGGGACAGATTTTTGTTATACCTCAATACATCATGATTAGTAATATGGGAATGTTAAACACAATTTTTGCATTGATATTCCCAGGACTTGTAACAGCCTTTGGAAAGTTTTTAATGAGACAGTCATTTATGGGATTACCCAAGGAACTTGAGGAAGCTGCTTACCTTGATGGATGTAACATCGGACAGACATTTTTGTTTGTCATGGCACCATTAACAAAATCAGCCATGGTAGCCCTTAGCATATTTACTGCAGTTTTTGCTTATAAAGATTTGATGTGGCCAATGATTGTAAATCTTGATAAAGACAAATCGACATTAGCCTCTGCATTAGCCAAAATGCAAGGACAATATGTATCGAATTTCCCGGAACTCATGGCAGCTGCTCTTATTGCATGTATACCTATGGTTGTATTATATATAATTTTCCAGAAGAATTTTATTGAAGGTATAGCAACATCTGGGGGTAAATTATAAAGACTTTTTGGAGGATGAAAAAATGGCTATAGATTTCAATAATGAAAGTATGATATTTTCACTTCATACGCGACACTCAACGTATCAAATGCAAGTGGGTCAATTTGGACATCTGCTGCATCTGTATTATGGGAGTAGAATTAAGGACGAGATGGACTATCTGATAAGGTATATGGATAGAGGTTTTTCAGGGAACCCATATGAAGCCGGTCTAGATAAAACATATTCATTAGATGCTCTTCCACAAGAATATCCAACAGACGGAACGGGTGACTATCGGATTACCTGTATGACTATAAAAAATACGAATGGTACTTATAGCTGCGATTTACGTTATAAAGGGCACAATATATCAAAGGGAAAATATAATATTCCAGGATTACCGAGTATATATGCAAATAAAGATGAATCCGATACCCTTGAGGTTTTTCTTGAAGATGCAACAAATCAACTTCAGGTGACATTGTATTACGGTGTTATTGAAAATACGGATATTATCACGAGAAGTGTGCGGGTGGTAAATTGTAGCAAGGAAGCATTATTCTTAGAAAAAGTACTATCAGCAAATATTGATTTTCTATATGGCGATTATGATTGGTATGGTTTTCATGGCCGGCATACAATGGAACGTCAAACACAAAGATCGAAAATAGTTCATGGTATACAAGGCGTTGGTAGTAAGAGAGGTGCTTCGAGTCATCAATACAATCCTTTTTTGATTATTGCCGAATCAAAAACAACAGAGGACCATGGCAACTGTTACGGCTTATGCTTCGTATATAGTGGTGATTTTAAGGCGGAAATTGAGCTGGACCAATACAATCAGACACGTGTTACTATGGGCTTACAGGACGAAATGTTCTCATATCAATTAAAAACTGAAGCTTCTTTTTATACTCCGGAAGTGGTGATGACATTTTCGGGTGTTGGATTAGAGAAGTTGACACATAACTATCATGATATTTTTCGTAATAATCTTATTAGAGGCAAGTACAAATCAATGCCAAAACCAATACTTATTAATAATTGGGAAGCAACTTATTTTGACTATGATGGAAAAAAAATTATTGACATTGCAGAACAAGCGGTTGAACTTGGGGTTGAAATGCTAGTGCTTGATGATGGCTGGTTTGGTAATAGAGATGGAGATATGAGTGGTCTTGGAGATTGGACAGTCAATGAAAAAAAACTTGGTTGCAGTTTACACACACTTGTTAATCGAATTAATGAAATGGGTATGAAATTTGGCTTATGGTTTGAACCGGAAATGGTTAATGAAGACAGTGAACTATATCGTGAACATCCGGAGTGGGCATTCATTATTCCTAATAGAGATCCAATCCGTTCGAGGTTTCAGTTGGTATTGGATTATTCAAGAGTTGAAGTTGTTGATTATATATATGGGAAGATTTGCAATGTACTTGACAGTGCCAATATTGAATATATTAAATGGGACTTCAATCGAAGTATTTCAGATGTATACTCAAGAAGTGGAACATCCAATCAAGGTGCAGTGCTCTATCATTATATGTTAGGTCTCTATAATCTCCTTGAACGCATAGTACAGCGGTATCCGAATTTACTTATTGAGAGTTGTAGTGGTGGGGGTGGCAGGTTTGATGCGGGAATGTTATACTATTCTCCACAAATATGGACAAGTGACAATACGGATTCCATTGATCGGATTCGAATCCAAGAAGGGACTTCTTTTGCATATCCAATCTCAACCTTCGGTTCTCATTTATCTGCTGTACCCAATCATCAGACAGGAAGGACAACACCTTTTGAAACAAGAGCTAACGTGGCAATGGTGGGTAGTTTTGGCTATGAACTGGATTTGAATAAGATTACGACTATAGAAAAAGACCAAGTCAAGAAACAAATTGTATATTTTCACAAGTATTGGGATTTAATCCATAAAGGTGACTATTATAGATTGACGAGTTCACAAGACAAACAACAATTTGCTGCATGGCAATACGCTCGACGAGATGGAAGCGAAGCCCTCTTGTGTAGTGTCACATTGGAAATTCATGGTAATATGCCTGCACAGTATGTGAAATTCAAGGGACTTTTACCTAAGTACGACTATATAGATATGAATACTAAGAAGCGATATAGTGGTAAGGCACTTATGTGTGCAGGTCTACCAATGCCTTTTATGACGAATGAATACCAAACATGGCAAGTGCATTTGGTCAAGGTGCAGTAGACAAATAAAAGCCATAAGTGTATAATTATAATATCTTCCAAAGATTTCATATT
>NZ_JARGDP010000121.1 GCF_029210395.1 Petrocella sp. FN5
TTAGATTTTTTAAATGGAATATGGAGTGTTTTTACCAGTATTCTAAAATTCGAGTGGTTGTATGATTTGGTAGCGGCTTTAGTGGAAAATGTGTTTAAGCTATCCATGGATACCAATTTAGGTTCCTCAGTGCATTTTTTCATCTATGATGTCATTAAGATTCTGATGCTTCTAAGTATTATGATTTTCTTAATCTCATACATAAGAAGCTACTTTCCACCTGAAAGAACCAAGAAAATTCTTGAAAAGTTTAGTGGTATAAAAGGAAATATTATGGCATCTTTGCTGGGAACGGTAACGCCTTTTTGTTCTTGCTCATCGGTGCCGATCTTCATTGGATTTGTAGAGAGTGGCATACCACTCGGTGTAACCTTTTCCTTTCTAATTACATCTCCACTTATTAATCAAGGTGCCATAATTGTTTTATTGGCTGCGTTCGGTTGGAGAGTAGCAGCTATATATATAGCAATGGGTGTCATCATTGGTATTATTGGAGGTATTATTATTGGCAAATTTAATCTAGAAGGTGAAGTAGAAGGCTATGTTTATGAGATGTCCATGGGTGAAGTGGAAATAGAAACGCTTACAAGAAAAGAACGTGCTAAATTTGCCCTAGAAGAAGTTACGAAAATAGTTAAGCATGTTTGGATTTATTTATTAATTGGTATCGGTATTGGTGCTGCCATTCATGGTTGGGCACCGGAAGATCTCCTGACCAAATATGCCGGTCCCGGTAATCCTTTTGCCGTTTTAGTTGGTGTGGCAGTTGGTATACCATTGTATGCAGACGTGATTGGTACGATTCCTATAGCAGAAGCATTGATATCAAAAGGTATGGGCATGGGTACGGCTTTATCCTTTATGATGGCAGTGGCTGCACTTTCTTTACCAGCTATGATTTTACTTAGAAAAGTCATCAAACCAAAATTACTAACTATATTTGTAATGATTACAAGTTTTGGTATAATAACAGTAGGTTACTTATTTAACTTTTTACTACATTAGAATTAGGAGGCCATTATGGAAATAAAAGTATTAGGACCAGGTTGTAAGAACTGTACAAATCTAGAAGCAAACACAAAAAAAGCATTAAAAGAATTAAACATTGAAGCGACAGTAGAAAAAGTAACAGACATGAAGGAAATCATGGGTTACGGGGTTATGAGTACACCAGCACTTGTTGTTGACGGGACACTTAAGATGATGGGTAGAGTACCGAAGCCATCGGAAATAAAAGAATATTTGGTATAGAATTAAAAGGGATTGTCAACTCTGTTGATGGTCCTTTTTGTTGTAAGAGAAAAATAATTAGCAAAAGTTAACACAGTTATAAATCAGAATTATTGCCATTGACTTGACGAAAGATAAAATATGAGGTAATATTAGTATATTCGAGTTTGCTCATATACGATTGGAGGCAATGCTAATGGAATTATCGGAAATATTCAAAACATTAGGTGATGAAAATAGACTTAGAATTCTAGGTATATTATTCAAACAAGATCTATGTGTATGTGAAGTTGAAATGATTTTAAATATGACACAATCCAATGTATCAAGACATCTGGCAAAGCTGAAGAATGTCGGAATCATTGGTTATGACAAACAAGCACAATGGGTTTATTATGAGATCAGCAAAAAATTTATAGAACGTTACCCGAAGCTATATGAATTGTTATTAGAAGAAAGTAAAATGAGTCAGTCATATGCAAAAGATATGGCTTTGCTTGAGAAGTATAAAGATAGCAAATGTTCTTTTGTAGAATTCAAAGAGACAATGTTTTAGCATATATAAAAATAAATCTAGTTCGTATATGCATAAACTCAAATATATACATACATATACAAAAAGGAGAAAATTATGATAATAGAATTTTATGATCCACCAATGTGTTGCTCTACAGGTCTTTGCGGTCCAAGTGTTGATGACAGTCTCGTAAAGCTTGGAGAAAATATTGAACATATTAAGAAAAAATACGAGGGTGCAAAAGTGGAACGTTATATGATCACCCAGCAACCGATGAAGTTTAAAGAAAATGAAAGTGTTTTCAAATTGGTTAAGGAAAAAGGTAGAGACATTCTACCAATTACTACACTTGACGGTAACATTATAAAATTCGGATCCTATCCGACATTTGAAGAATTGGAGCAAATAATTAATGAATAAAACAACGAATAAGACAGAATTTATATTTTTCTCAGGAAAAGGCGGCGTAGGTAAGACGTCTATGGCCAGTACAACAGCGGTTCATTATGCCAGTATTGGTAAAAAAACTATGATCGTTACCACAGATCCTGCTGCTAACTTATCAGATGTGTTTGATCAGGAGATTGGTCATAATATAACCAAGATTCTTGGTATCGACAATCTATACGCTATGGAGATAGATCCGGATCAATCCACTAAGGATTATAAAGAAAGATCACTAGCACCTATGAGAGAGCTTTTTGATGAAGAAATGATTAAGATTGCCGAGGAGCAACTGAGCGGACCTTGTACAGAGGAAATGGCTTCATTTGATAAGTTTATTGACTTTATGGATGATGATAACTATGACATCATCATATTTGATACAGCGCCTACAGGCCATACAATCCGTTTGCTAGAGCTTCCTGTAGACTGGAGCAAGCATATTGAGGACAGTTCCAAAGGTAGCGGACAAACCTGTATGGGGCCAGTGGCCTTGATTCAAGAAAGTAAAGCGAAATACGATAGAGCCTTATCTAGGCTGAGAGATTCAGAACAGACAGACTTTGTATTTGTTATGCAACCGGAACAAACATCTCTTCAAGAGACAATACGTGCATCCAATGAATTGGCACAGATTGGTGTGACCACAACCAGAATCATCATCAATGGGTTTATACCAGAATCTGAAATCGTTAACCCATTTTTCAAATCCAGATATGAAATGCAACAAGTTTATAAAGGAAAAGCCCATGAAGCCTTCCCTAATGTGACCATTCAGACCATGGCGTTATTTGACGGTGAACTAAAAGGCATTCATATGTTTAAAAAAAGTGGTGCAAAGCTGTTTAATGTTCCGCTTGAAGATGAAGAAGTAATTGTAGTAGAAGCTAAAGATGATTCTGTACCAAGAATTAATATGGATAACTTGGATCTTGATATTGGAAAACTCATCTACCCGGTCAAAGGAAAAAGAAAGCACATATTTTACTCAGGTAAAGGCGGCGTTGGTAAAACTTCTATGGCATGCTTAACAGCTGTCAAAACAGCAAATAAGGGATTTAAGACTTTGTTAATGACAACAGACCCTGCGGCTCATATTGGTAATGTCCTTGATAAACCAGTTACGGATGAAATTACTGAAATCGATGGTATTTCAAACCTATTTGCAGTAAAGATTGATCAGAAAAAGGCAACTCACGATTATAAGGAATCGATTTTAAAAGATGCACGGTTGAATTTTGATGCGAACACAATACAAGCCATGGAAGAAGAACTGGATTCACCTTGTACTGAAGAGATGGCGTCTTTCCAAAAATTTATGGAATATGCCAGTGGTGATGCCTTTGAGGTTATTGTTTTTGATACGGCACCAACCGGCCACACACTAAGACTTCTTGAATTACCTATGGATTGGAGCAAACAGATTCAGCTCAAAGCTGGTGTTTCCACAGAAATCAGTCTTGCGGATAAGATTCAGAAGGCACGTTTTGACAAGGTTATCAATATGATGAAAAACAAAGAAGAAACCACGTTTGGATTTGTTATGTACCCTGAAAAAACACCGATTATTGAAGCGTATCGCGCATCAGAAGAGTTAAAATCTGTAGATGTGCATACACAACTCATCGTGGCGAATCTAATTATTCCCGATGATCAAGCCGTAACACCTTTCTTTGGGAATCGTAGAAACATGCAGGAAAAATATTTGAAAGAAATCCATAATCAATTTACAGATTCACAAGTACTAAAAGTACCAATGCAGGAAAAGGAAATCAGAGGCATAGAGATGCTCAATCAGATGTCAGAAAATATCTTTGGAGGAAAT
>NZ_JARGDP010000122.1 GCF_029210395.1 Petrocella sp. FN5
CATTCTAAGACTGGTCATATTGGTGAATACCGTGTATCATATACATAGGCATCTTACTTGTCTAATTGGCTAAGTGAAATTGTTGGTTTAGAAAGAGCGATTAATATGAACGATGTGACCAGTACAATGATTTTTATATACTTTATTTATGGACTTGTTTTTTTCACTTTAGGTATTAGTGCATTAATGCACATCAATAGAAAACATAAAGCATTCCCCCTTGTGAATTCCATTCAATATTTAGGTCTATTTGGTCTATTGCATGGCATTGTAGAATGGTTGATCATGTTTTCATTCACAACTCTATTCAGTAATCATTTTGTCTTTTTCAGGGAATTGATTTGGATACTCAACGGCTTGTCTTTTATCTTTCTATTGTTTTTTGCCTTAAAGCTTATGAACCATTATGTTTTCAAAAAAGATTTAAGAGTACTATTCATCTTCACATCTTTAATCGGCTTAGGTATCTATATCTCGACCTTTTTTATTGGGGATAGAAATATGATGATTCGATATTTCATAGGTTTTCCAAGTGCTTTTATGACTGGATTAGCTTTGTTCTTGACTACGCAAGATCATTATTACAGTAAAATGAAATGGATGCGTTATCAACTTAATATTATGGCAGGTGTTTTTGTCCTTTATGGTTTGACTCAACTCATGGACCAATCTGTTTTTCTAAATCTTCTTGGAATAAGATTGGAAGTCTCAAGAACTTTACTTGCAATCATAATAACGTTGCTCTTTGTCAGTGTTATTCGCCTCTTTAAACTAGAGAATGATAAACGTTTGAATCATCTTATAGCAAGACAAAATGTCGCTAAAGAACGAAAGCGGTTGGCAAGAGAAATGCACGATGTCATCTTACAGGATCTTTTTTCTGTTGGAATACAAATAGAAAACTTGCAAGATGCTTATTCATCTGATACGAAATTAAGTCAAAAACTTAGTGACTCAAAAGTACAATTAAATACAGTCATGGAACGCATACGCGACTTCCTAAATACATCATCTTTTGAGAAAAATGATGTGGATGATCTCTATGTTCGTCTTCAAACCATGTTAATGAATTTTAAGACACCTGATGGTATGGCAATAAAACTAAGTATAAATAATGATCAGGTTAATTATGGGTTCATAAGTACAAATAAGCTTAATCAATTGTATTATGTTGTTAGAGAGTCCGTAATTAATGCCAATAAACATTCTCAAGGTACCTTCATCCAAATTGGTATTGACTCAACCATCACCGGACTCCGCCTGACCATCTTCGATGATGGTAAAGGATTTGACACATCGAAACCTAATGCACTTCAAGGCATGGGACTTAAGTCCATGTTGGAAAGAATTAATATGATTTCAGGAGAAATAAATATCAGAAGTGACGTAAATGGGACACGAATATCGATTATAGTCCCATGGGAGGTATAGTTGGAAAATAAGATTAATATCATGATTGTTGATGACCATGCAGTGGTAAGATTAGGGCTCGCATCCCTCTTAGAAAAGAATGATGCCTATAATGTGTGTTGTGATGCAGAAACAAGCGCTGAAACTTTTAATAAAATCGCAACCTCTGCTCCCGACTTAATTCTTTTGGATTATAAGTTGCCGGATGGAGACGGCGTCACTATGTGCTATCAGATTAAGAAAAAATACCCGGCTATCAAAATTATTATCGTTTCGGCATTCTGTGATGATTATATAATAAAAGAAGCTCTGCAGGCCGGTGCGGATGGCTATTTGATGAAGACAATAGATAGAAAGATGATCCTCTCTTCCATCGAACGCGTCCTGTCTGGTGAAAAAAGTTTTGACCCTTCTTTGATTCATAATTTGGTCAACCCATCCCAGGATAAAGAACTACACACGGAACTGACCCTACAAGAAATTGAAATTATAAGCCGGATTGCTCAGGGCTTTACCAATAAAGAAATTGGAAAAGAAATGTTTATCGCCGAGAAAACAGTTAGGAACTATATCAGCCGCATCTTCGAAAAAATCGGCGTCAACAATCGTACTGAAGCTGCGTTATATTGGATAGATCGTAATAAATAAAGGACAAATGTCCCGAGAGTAAAAGGGACATTTGACAATTGTTCTTGACCTTCAAATACTATATGATAATTTTATCACAAAGAATTGTGATAGAAAACTTTGGAGGTTGTTATGAAAAAAATATTAGCAATGTTATTACTTGTGGTGTTAGTACTCACTTCAGTAGGATGCAGTTCAACGGATTATTCTGGTGAATATGTCGGTTATTCATGGAAAGGCGAATCTAAAGGTGTCACTTTTGAAGAAGCAACTGAGAAAATTGAAACAAAAATGACTTTAGATAAAAAAGGCATTATCACTGACTTTGAAATGGATTTTCTAGTATCTAAAGATGACCAATGGATTAAGAGAAATGATCCAGCAGCAACGGTTTCATTTGATACAAGTATTGAGCCCACGCCTGCTATCATAGGCTCAGATTCCGTTGAAAGCGGAGAATCTATGTTTGATATTAAGACAAATGACAAAATGTCATTGTTTGTAGTCGGTGTAGACGATGATGGTACCGTAGCTTACGGCATCGTGGATCCTATTACGCGCTATTTATTTGAAGCAAAATTCGAGGCCGATTATGATTACTCTACAAAACTAGGGCAATTGACCATTGACAACGGATTGGTTCCCACTGTGAGAACATCAGGTTCTGGATTGATTAAACTTAAGGCATTTGAAGAACTTGAGGGTCTATCCTTACTCGATTTCAGTATTTACTCCCATGTCATCAACTTGCGTGGCGTTTATAAAGATATCACCAATGATACAACCATTGAAGAATTATTGACGCTTTCAGGCGTTACTTTTGAAAATGGTAAGCCACAACCACTTGAAGGGACTCATGGATTCCATTCAATCGGTGGGTGGAATGGCAACTACAAGAATATTGCTAAAACAATGATTGGCAAAAACGCCACCGAGCTAACAGGACTTACCGACTTTGAAGGAAAGAACTACGAAGGTGACGAATACAAGTTAGGTATTGATGAAAACAATTTCTTTGGTATCTATGAGGACTCGGTAACTGGTGCTACTAAGACAATTCAAAAATCATATGAAACTGTTGCTGGTGCCACGATTCGAATTTCAAGAGAAAACACTTCATTCCAAAGAGCACTCGTTGAAGCGGGTATCATAACCGAAGAAGATGTTATCAAAGGGAGATTCTAGCATTTAGTTTTTTAGAATTAGCATAAATATGGGGCTACTGGCGGTTTGCCAGTAGCCCCATATTTATTATTTATTTTTAATTTCAAATATTGCATTATTCTCAAAGATTTATTTTTATTAACTATCACACGTTTAAGACACAAGTACTTTTTTTCGTATTTTATAAGTTGTCCCGGCTAAGAAAATAAAAGCTTGCACACAATGCTCTTTCACAATCAACCGGGACGTAACTTATAATCCATCTATTTTATATATTCCGAATTAAAACTTTCAATAATGGACTCATAGCTCTCAATCGTATATTTTCTACCACTGTCTGTAAGTTTATACACACCTGATACTTCATGAAGCTTTCCTTCATATACAAGTTGCTGAATCATTCTTTTTAGAAACTCTCTTTTACGATTTAAATGCTCATAAATAGATGAAACACCATTTTCAATTGCTTCATTTTCTTTTCCTTCATGGTGAAGAATATGAAAGAGCATGGTTTTTTTGGCAAAATCGACGGATTGGAATTTCCTTCTCCTAATAACAGAAATCATACCTCTTTGAGGTGCAAACACAAAGACAACGATAAAAGTAATACCCGTAAATAAAGCCATAGATCCCGCTATAGATACGTCATAATAAAACGCAATCTGATACCCTCCTAGCGCATTAAGAGCACCAATACCCGAACTGATATATAACATTTTCTTCAAGTCATCCGTCAGCAAATAGGCCGAAACAGGTGGCCCAATCATAAAAGCAAT
>NZ_JARGDP010000123.1 GCF_029210395.1 Petrocella sp. FN5
ATTCTTCTCTTGAGAGTCTTTGATACAATCGACAGCTATCATCAAAGCTAATACATACACCTCTAAACTCTCGTCATAAATCTTAAGTTCATACGTATCACCAAAGGTCATAAAGCGTTTTGAAATGCTTCCTATAACTCTATCTCCTTGATATACTTCAAAATCATAATCAAAAAAACTCCCTTGAAGAAACAGATTCAAGCCTTCTGACTCCACATCTATTTGCTTTGCAAAAAGTGTAAATCTGCTTTTAATCGTCACGTGTTGTCCATTAGCAAATGATATCTGATACCGTGGTAGGAACGTTAAGATCTCTTTGTCAACAACAAAAATTTCTACACCTTCTGCGTTACTCACACGTACTTTATTTCCAATAAGTTTGAAGTCTTGATCCACTTGATAAACAAGGTCACCATACTGATCCATAACTGGATAATGGTCTGTAATTTTAAATACCTTTTGCTTAATATAAAGTTCTCTCATTGAATACTTCCTCCGTTTTTATTATTCAGTCAAATTACATTAATTGATATTGAACGAACCGATTTCTATCAAGTTTCCTTCAGGATCAGCAATATAACACGTGCGTTGTCCCCAAGGTTCAGTCGTTGGTTGAAGTATTCCTATAGCGCCCTTTGAAATCACTTCATCGAAAGCCTTATCGACCGCTGCATAATTTTCAACACTTAATGCAATCTCATAATGTCCGATTATACCACTAGCATAGTTGTATTTTCTATTAGTCATTAGTTCAAAATCTGTTCTTCGATACAATAAGAATAACGTTCCATCTTTTTCTAAATATACATTAGAAGCATTACCATCTTCTTTAATGTCAAATCCCAAAACATCACGATAAAATTGGATCATCGTTGGCATATCTTTTACGAATATTCCGAATCCATCTAATTTCATTAAGCATCCTCCTCAATCGAAATACGAAAACGACATTCTTTGCCGCCACCTAAAACAGTAGATATCTTGTCTACTTGCATCTGAAGCTCTGGTTCTAAAGATTTCATAACATGAATAATGCTCTGTCTGGAACATTCACATATACAGTCAGAGTGAATATATCCTCGACGATGTAACTCACAAATACAATGGCAAAATGTTATATCATATACTTTTCCTGGGTTAATGATTTCACCACCAACAGTCTTCATCTCATTTAATCTCAAAAAAAATGTATCTAACTTTTTTCCTGAATCTATATAAAGTTCCTCGTATACTTTTTTTACGCCTCTTTCTACACAATTGCTTCCGCAACTATAAAAAAAACTTTCCTTTGCTTTTTGATCTAAGCTGTTGATCCCTTTTTCAAACCCTTGAAACCACTCGGCCAAATACTCAGACATACACTTCCACCTCATCTTCAATATAACTGTTATAGCAGTACCTAACAATCAATCGACCTAAAGATTCTTCTTTAATTTTTTCTTACATCTCTTTTTCTTCTCTTTTAAAAGTATATACTATTTTCTTAGTGTTCCCATAGCCTTCATTCGTAGTGAAATTGCTGATTATTTCCCACCCTTGTCTACCTAATTCATTCAGCTGATCCTCTATATATTGTCTATCAATCTTCCCTCCGCCAAATGACTTTTTGGTATCAAACTCAACGACTTTATATTTCCATTTTTTCATTAGTTTCTCCTTCTAAACTCAATACAATTTCTTCTTTAGAGGCTACTTTTGCGCCTTGCTAACATCAAAAATAATGAATAATCCATCTCGGTATCTCCAGAGATTCTTTTATCATAAAAAAATGTCTCTGATTCTATTTCATCAAATCCTATTGTTTTAAGCATCTTCTTCAATTCTTCCCGCTCAAAGCCGTTATGTCCGTCAAAATCAAGCTCGTGCTCGTGAAAACGCCCATCTTCTTTATTCAAATCTACAATACATAACCAGCCATCTACCTTAAGCCAATTGTAGAATTTATTAAGTATTTCAGGAATGTCTTGTATATGATGCAACACCATTGAATTATATATAACATCAAACTTTTCATCTATTGCATCTTCAAAATCTTCGTTCGCAAGAAGCGTAACCATATTGTCCACATTGCTCTTGGCGATTTTAGAATTTAAGACATCAAGCATACCTTCTGATGCATCAACTAAAGTTACTTTCTCAAAATAATTGTAAAGATTAAAACTTACGAGTCCTGTTCCGCATCCAAACTCCATGGCCGTATATTTTTTATTATGATCGATCTTTATTGAACTAATAATTTTATCAGCAATTACCTTTGCTCTTTTTATTTTTTTATCCGTATCCCAATTTGTTGCCGCTTCATCAAAATCCATACCAAGTCCCCCTTATTGAATTCTTTACCAACAGACAATGCTCTGATTTTTATAGTGTTGTTTGGTCTCTGACTTCAATGATCGTCCCTTCAGGCGCTAGAATCTTAAACAACTTGCCACCTTCTACCTCATATATATCCTGATCTTTTTTTCTAATGAATGTGTTATAACCTAATGTCTTTATTCTCTCATATTCATAATCAATGTCATCTACCATAAAAGCCAGGTGAGTTATCCCTTTCTTCTTTTATTATAATCTATTAAAACTTCATCAACCCTATTTGTCTGCAATTCAATCATGAAATTGTCTCGCTTGATCCATGAGTTAAAATGTCTTCCATGAAAGCCTTTGGTTTCCTTAACCACAACAAATCCAAATATCTCCTTATAAAACTGTATAGATTCATAATAGCAATCTGTTTGTATACAAATATGATGTAATGTCATAACTTTTCTCCTTAGATTATAATCAGGCTTTCTTATTATTATTGTAGGCAAACCCATCTAGAAATTCTAAAGTGTCTCCTTCTGTTATTATGGCCAATACAATAAATAGTATTCCACTTAACAATAACATAGCAAAAAACCTTATTGTTTTAAATACATCAAATTCTCTTTCCTCTGAACTCCAAAACATGATCGCAATATTTATAGCTATGCCTGTTATGGATAAAAATACAATCCAACTTCCCTGAATTGAGTTTTCTATTCCCCATTGATACGCACCTAATACTGCTGTCACCACCCACATGAATGTCATCCATCTTGATAGCGTCCCAGATTTATTAGTTACGGTATATAGAATATAGTTCAAGCAAACTAATACTAATATTATAAGTATGGTCGTGATTCCAATCATTTCAAAATTGTCATATTTCAGATAATATACTGCCATTGCCATCCCTGCTACAAAAGCATTAAACACAGTATAGATTAATGTCGCCCATCTGGATTTGATGATCACATACACCAATATTTCCATAATCATCCAAAGAATCGACATAGATAGCATCATAAAATCATCACCATAACTTACCATGATCCGACATGATACCACAATAATTAATAATGATATTATGTAACTGTAAAAAAGCTTTCTAAGATCTTGTGCTTCCATTAATATCTCCCTCTTGGTAACCAATATATCTTATATATGAACTTACTTTTTACTCACTAAGAGCAAAATCAACAGCAAATGTCGCATGTATCGCTGTCGTATCAAAAAGTTCCACCTCAATATCTTCTTTCTTAATCAACATTGGTATTTCTGTACAACCAAGAATGATGCCCTCTGCGCCTCGGCTAACAAGTCCTTGTATGATCTTTATATATTCTTTTTTTGACTCTGTTTTTACGATGCCTTGAACCAGTTCATTATAGATTACATCATGTATGATCCCTTGTTCCGCCTCTGTTGGAACAATAACTTCTAC
>NZ_JARGDP010000124.1 GCF_029210395.1 Petrocella sp. FN5
ATCTTTATTATATACAAAACCCGTTTTCAAAAACTCAAGAAGTATTCTTTTATTCATCGGAACATTGTCCAAAATCCATTGATGAGATATATGGTCCTCTTAGGGAAGCACTTACGAAATAATCTCGAAACTTTTATCTGAATCATTAGATCCCTTCAAATAGATATAGTCGGAAACTATTTTTGCAAGTTCTTTGTAAGTGACCAATATCGAATTATACCTCATCTCACCAAAATCCTTTATGATTCGATTAATCATACGCTCTAAGAAAAATAGAATGAAGATTATCAGACCAAGAGTAAGCACCCCGATTACCAATGGATTTGAAACATCCAGCTCATTGATTTGAGCTTTTATGCTTAAATATGTTTCCTCAACATTCATAGATATGATAATCAAAAGAAAAGCCAAAACGATATTCCTCCTCTTATGCTCAAAACTCTTCTTAATCATTATTTCATTCTGTAGCCAATTCAATAGTTCAAACTCTGAAAATATATTATTATCAAAAACAAAGTATAGCCATTCATTTATTAGTGTTTTTCTTTTAATGTTGTATTGAGGTGAAAAAACATATTTATACGAAGTATATGTCACATCCAAATATTTCTCTATACGTCTTATAACATTGGTCTTGTAGTATGCATTTATTACATTTAATATGTTGTACAGGACGAATCCAATTACCACGACCCACAAAAACACGTTTGGCTTACCTATATTAAATATGAGCTTTCTATAAAGTGCATATATGATACCAACCCCATAGGACGTGAAAAAAGTAACAATAAACATATAGTATCTGAAATAACCCTTTATGTAAGTGTTAACAAAATATCTCTTACTAAATGATTGGTCAAATTCTTTTATAATTTCTTCCATTCTTTTACTTTTATGATGCTTATAGTAACAAACAACATATTCCTTTCCTTATAATATCGTGGTTTTAATACAATCAGATACTGTGGAATTTAGATTTTTCCCTGTAGTCTGACTAACTGGAGTGTATTGCTTCTATCCTTATATGAACTGTTTATAAGCTGGATGTTGCCGTCGGAGTTTTCTTCTGAGTACTAATTTCAATCAAGTCTACGATGATAATTATTGGTGGATATCATGGTATCAGACTTTTAGAAAGGGAGGTACAACTTCATGATTTATGTTGGATTGATATTGCTAAACTCAACTATTTTGCCTCAGCTCTATCTTCTGATGGTGATATACTCATCGAGCCGTTCAAATTTACTAATGACGATGATGGCTTACAACAACTGTTGTTCTTCAAACTCAATTTCTTCGAGATGGACAGCCTCATCATCGGTCTTGAATCAACGGCACACTATGGTGACAACATAGTCCGATTCCTTGTCGCCACTGGTTCAAGGTGTGTTTTCTTAACCCTTTGTCACGTCTTCAATGCGAAAAAATAGCATTCGCAAGACTAAGACAGACAAAGTCGATCCCTACATTATTGCTAAAACTTCAACATATGACCCATCTTGCTCATTTACTTGAAGTTTCCTCCCACGGTCAGTTCAAGAAGAATGAGACTAAAGAATTAAGAGTTCTCGCACAGAAGTCTGTCGACACCAGTGACAGTGCTGTGTCTATTCAAATAACCCACACTATCACACAGATTGAGTTATTAAATAACCAATTAAAAAGTATTTAAGCTGAGATGACGGATTCATGAAGTTCAATGACTCTGTCATCATGACCATTCAAGGCATCGGATATATTAATGGTGGAATGATAAGCTGTGATATTGGTAACATTCATCGATTCAGTAAATCTAAGCATTTACTTTCTTACGCTGCTCTAGACCCTTCCATCCATCAATCTGGTAATTTTAATGCTAAACATACCAGATTGTCCAAGCGAGATCTAGAGTCCTTATATATGAACTGATGAATACAGATCATAATATTGGTAGGAACAATTCAACCTTTAAAGCTTGTTATGACGCCAAGATTTCTGAAGGCCACACTACAATGCCCTTGGGCATTGCGCCGGCAAGTTAGTCAGGATCATCTAGAAGATGATGACTGACTATGTAAAATTTAATCTCGACTAAGAAATCTGATATTGCCAATCTATAAGATTTTGAAAAAGCACCTTTAAGGGAGCTCTATTAAAGTTACCCTTTTAACAACAGATATCAAAATGAAATTTCCTACTATTTTCCTCTTGACTTTTTATAACAGGTCTCCATTTTTATATATATTGTCAATACTTATTGATTTTATCTGTTTCACTCTTATTTAGTTGATTTTTACCTGCAGTCATCACAGATACTACCGTCAAAACTCACTTGTTTCACTCCTTCTATTCTAATACAATTACAAAGAGAATTATTGACTTCTACCATAAAGTTTCATTAATCTATTGTATGCGTCTTCATCTTGACACAGCTTCATATGCTCAATTTCTCTTTGTATTGTATTTAATTGAATTTCGTCCTTCTTTTCTGAGCTAGCAGGCATTTTAGAACATATCAACGATGCAATAAGTTCTGTCAACGGTTCACCTAATGCTCTCCTGAAATTAAAGCCTAGTATTTGCATAATACTAATAGTCTCTTTTGACAAAATAGGTTTTATCAAAGCTAAACTAGCTTGCATCTCTTGTGCTTTACTGTTGCCACTATTCATAACAAGCAATTCAACTAAGGGTAATATACTTGTAGTGATATAGTCTATTTCCTTATCTGACATCTTTTGAGTTATCAATTTTTCTTCATACGTCTTTGATATCTGAATCAATTCATTCTTATCCGATATCAAATCATTGATAATTTCTTCAAGACTATTAATAATTTCATCTTTATTTCCTTTTTCTTTAACTGTCCGAATCTTATCAAATATTGTTTCTACTGTTTTTCTTCCTGCCACTGTAGCCAATTGCGTACTTAATCCAATTACTTCTGGTGATAACTCCATAATAACCTCCTAAAAATCATTTATTTATACTTCAATTACATTTCAAAATTAATCGAGTCAACTAGAAATTGTTGCACATATGTCGTGTGAGTTGACGACGTTTACTGTCAATCCGATTAATTAGAATCATCAATATTATTAAGCTTTTCAAGTAAATCCCTTGATATAACTCCAATTATGTCATTAACATATTCTATGCTACAATATACTTCACTCAATCTCATAAACTTTGATTCATCCCGAAAATCCCCAAGATTTTCATTTGACATAAGTAACTCATAACCATCTTCAGTTATCTCTGCTGATATTCACATAGTAGAGTGATGCGTGAATTGATTTCTAAATTTTCTAAGCCTTTTATATTCTACACGCACTCCTAATTCTTTTTCAACTAAGTCTATAAAGTATCTTGTTGCAACATCATTACTAATCGATGAGTCAATAGCAACTTGTGTCTTGGTTGCTAATTTTATCAACATTTCATTACAACTATTAAGCTGATAAAAAATATTCATGAGGTGAGCAACTATTTCATAACGAAGACTATTATCTATCTCATATCCATACCCCCTCGTCACTAGTATACCATCATCTTCAAATTCATTTTCCACTGTATGATCATCAAGCAAGTTCTTTAATTTATTCCACTTATGATTTACTAAACTTATGAGACTCTGAATGATTAAAATGCGATAATAAATATCTCCAAAAATAGCTCTACTTCTTTGAGTAAATGATAATAACTTA
>NZ_JARGDP010000125.1 GCF_029210395.1 Petrocella sp. FN5
TTATCCTAACTGAATCATTATTCGAGTTAACCTCCTGAAAGTACTGATACATATAGCGTAGGCTGTATTTTATTCGAATAATAATAACTGGTATCATAGATATATCAAATATCTTAAGGAGGATGTATCTATGCCAGATCAAAAATCTGTAACACTTTTGAAACTAAAGAAAGAACTCATTCAACAACTACACGAAAACAATTACAAGCCTAGCACCATCCAACTATATTCTGAACATATCAATCAACTACATAAATATATGCTCCAGAAAAACATTCCATTTTACACGTCAAAGATTCCAATCTCATTCTATAGGGAGAAGATTGAGTCGAAGGAGATTTCAAAGCACAATAAACAGTTTTATAAGACTGTATTTCGGCGTCTCGATGATTGCTATTATGGAAGTGGCTACGTTTATACTGTACCAAGAAAGGATTTATCTGTATCAGATAATTTCCACCCATATATTATCTCTTATCTTGACTACTGTACAAAAATCAATAATAGTCCACTGACAATCAAGACGAAAGAACGGACCGCGCATTTCTTTTGCGGCAACCTAGCGCAACTAGGCTGTCATAGCTTCACGGAAATGACTGCCCCAATAGTATTAAGAGCCACATTCATGATTAAAAATCAGGAATTCTATCCTGAGCTAAAAGATATGTTAAGATATTTACTTGCTATATCCTGTGTAATGCATGATTTTTCAACCTTAGTCCCTAAATCTCATAACCCTATATGTGTTCCAACCACATATACAACTGAAGAAATAACGAAACTTGAAAAAACTGTTGATAAACAGACTATATCCGGTAAACGAGACTATGCAATGATACTGTTATCATCACGACTGGGCATCCGTGCAGGAGACATCGCCTCACTAAAATTCAGTAATCTTGACTTCGATAATAATCGAATTGTGTTTACTCAAAACAAAACCGGTAACCATTCAGACCTTCTTATGATACCAGAGATAAAAAGTGCAATACAGGATTATATCAATAACGAACGCCCTGACTCTCCTCTAGAGGCTGTATTTCTTTGTGCTTTTGCTCCACATAGGGAAATCTCTTATTCAGTAGTCTCGTTTGCAGTTAAGAAGAACATCATTCATTCCGGAATAAATATATCTGGAAAAAAGCATGGTCCTCAAAGCCTTCGGTCTTCATTGGCCACTTCCATGGTAAATGACGGTATTGATTATAACTCGGTAAGAAGAGTTCTTGGACACGAAGGACCCAACGCAATCAGTAATTATGCAAAGCTAGATCTTAACAGATTAAGGCTGTGTGCACTGCCATCTCCACCAACATCTGGAAATTTCAAGCATTTACTGGAAGGTGGTGAGTGATAATGCGGTTCATCTTTCACAGCGTTTTCAAAGAAAATATGATAGAATTTATGGATCTACGAGCCAGTACTTTTGCATGGAATACCTATAGGTTAGATTATTACCGCCTTTCATCACTTGATCGTTTTTTATGCTCTCGTTCTTTTGATCAGATCATCGTATCGCAAGAACTGATTAACGATTGGTTAGTAGAGTACAAGGTGCCTACCGCATCAATTAACGGATATCTAAAAACATTAAGAGCTTTTATGGGATACCGGAGAAATCTAGGACTTCCAGTGTATCTTCCACCTTACAGAAAGCAGCAAGATTCATACATACCATATTTCTTTTCTGACAAAGAACTTAACGCCATAATAAAGTATGCAGATATACTAGAAACTATACGTCCTGGCCTCATCACACCTGATATCTATCTTAAAATTCCGATGATAATCAGAGTTCTTTACAGTACTGGTTTACGTCTGAATGAAGTGCTTTGTTTGAAGATGAAAAATGTAAACTTTGAAAATGGCGTTCTGACCATAGTCAATGCTAAACATGACAAACAGCGTTTAGTTCCAATACATGCAACCTTAAATGAAACATTATACAAGTACTGTATATTTCTCGGGATAACATTAAAGCCTGATGCATTTGTATTCTCGGGCATGCGAAGTGGTACCCATATGTCACCATCAGTGGTTCAAAAACACTTCAAGTTTATTCTCAAGTACTTGGGAATCATATCAGGTTATGAAGATAAGCATGAAAGAGGCCCATGTCTCCATTGTCTACGCCACTGTTTTATCTTGTTATCATTCAAACAGTTAGAAAAAAACGGAATCACTGTTGATCTGTCTTTCCCTTATCTATCTGTATATTGTGGTCACGTTTCACTCATAGCTACAGAAAAATATATGAAATTCAGTAGTGAAATGTTTGATTCCGACATGACTCGCTTTACTGATTTTTCGGATCACCTATTTCCGGAGGTGGAGCTATGAGTTATCGTAAAACTTTATCATCGTTTCTAAAATACCTCGACTACTTTCTGAATACTTATATGGTTGAAGTGAAAGGTCTAAGCTTAAATACGGTCAAATCCTATAAAACAACCTTTAAGCTCTTGATTACATTTATGTATACCGAACATGCAACCCCAGCAGATGAACTGGAATTCATAACACTGGATGCAAACATGCTATCTGCATTCCTTAAGTGGCTTGAGACTGATCGACATTGTTCTCCATCTACAAGAAACCAACGATTAGCGGCTCTTTACTCATTTTCAGAGTATGCTCAAAACAGAGACTTTGAAGCTGCCTCATCTTTTAGAACTTCGGTTTTAGCGATCCCCAATAAAAGGATACCTAAAAAGAAACGGGTTTCATTTACAACGGATGAGATTAAAATTTTTCTAGCAGTGCCTGGACAGAACAGCGAAATAGCCGTACGTGATACATTGCTGCTAAGTGTTATGTATGCAACTGGTTCTCGTGCCCAAGAAATTTGCGATCTTAAGGTGAAAAAAATATCTTTCAGTGATACCAATACAACCATTGACTTAATCGGAAAAGGTAAAAAAGCTCGTCGCGTGCGTATACCCAATCATTGCGCTGTAATACTGAAAAAATATCTTGTTCATAAAAAGATAAGCAATAAACCCAATCACTATGTGTTTTCAAGTCAAACCCATGACTACATGACTGTTTCATGTGTCGAAGCTATCTACAAAAAGTATGTTAAACAAGCAAAGTTGCTGTATCCTAATCTATTTCAAGAAAAAAGTTATTCGCCGCACTGTATGAGGCACACCACAGCACAGCATATGTTAGAAGCAGGTGTACCGATAATGGTTATTAAATCATTTCTAGGCCATGCATCTGTTCAAACGACTCAAATTTATATAGAAAGTACTCAAGCTGCAATCGACAAACATGTTAAAGAGTGGAATGAACGCAACTTTCCGAAAGAATTATATCCAGTTCAGAATACAAGTAAACCAGATGAAATCATTCCTTCTTTTCTGAAAAACAATTAACTACGACTTATCATTATTCGAAATAAATTTCATTGAAAGCTGATAACATGGGTATTATTGGCTTTCAACTCGAATAATGATTCAGTTAGGATAACAAGAA
>NZ_JARGDP010000126.1 GCF_029210395.1 Petrocella sp. FN5
AGGGAGGAACAAAAATGAAAAAATTGTTAACAATAATAATGGTACTTGCAATGGTAACAGCATTGTTTGCCGGCTGTGGGAAAACAGAGACCCCAACAACAGAGACAGAAACGCCGGAAACAGGAACAGAGACAGAAGCACCAGCATCAACAGAGGGACAAAGCGTCGTCATCTATCAGAACAAAGTAGAGATTGGTGAACAACTGATGGCATTTGCAGCCTTGTATGAAGCAGAGACAGGCGTAGAAGTTACTGTCAAAACCTCTGGCGGAGACACACCATACGCAGAGAACCTAAAAGCAGAATTCCAATCCGACAGACAACCGGACATCTATGTCATAGAAGGAATGGGCGGATACAACACATGGAAAACCAAACTCACACCATTTGAGAATGAAGAATGGATGGATTTAACAACACTCGAATTTGCAGTAGACGGTCAAGTATATGGCTTCCCAGTAGCAGTTGAAGCATGGGGAATGGCATATAACAAAGACATCTTAGACCAAGCTGGTGTAGATCCTGCAACCCTAACATCACAAGCAGCCTACAAAGAAGCTTTTGAAACAATCGACGCAATGAAAGACGAACTCGGTCTAAAATCTGTAGTAGCGATGGCAGCAGGCCCAGACATGAGATGGGTAACAGGCTTACACAACTTTAACGGTTACCTCTCAGCAGGACTAGAGTATGGAGACACCACAGTACTAGACAAACTCAACAGCGGAGAAGCAGATGTAGAGCGTTTAACAGAGTATGCAGACTGGGTAGAACTTCTCTTTGCATATGCAGATACAGCTGTATTATTAACAGGTAACTATGATGCTCAAGTTGGCCAATTTGCAACCGGTCAAGCAGCCTTTGTCCACCAAGGAAACTGGATTGACCCATGGTTAACAGACAATGGGGTAGACTTCCCAATGGGCTTTGCACCACATGCATCTGTATATGGAGAGCACAACGCCATCTTCATAGGCGCACCATCTTACTATGTACTAAACAGTGACAGTACCAACCAAGAAGCAGCAAGAGCCTTCCTAAACTTCATGGCAACAACAGAAGCAGGACATAACTATATGGTTAACGAAGCGAAAATGGTACCTGCATTTACAAACGTAACCCTCGTACCAGACACCCCACTATCAGCCAACGTAACAGAGTGGTTGAACAAAGAAAACGGTGCCTACACATGGTTACAAAACGACATGCCGGACGGATTCGGAATGGGAACCATCGCACCACTTTATGAAAGTTATGCAAAAGGTGACTTAGACAAAGTAGGCTTCATAGCAGAACTTGTAGCAAAAATCGAAGAAATCAAATAAAAGAAGAAAACAAAGCGAAAAAGTAGAAGAAACATTTGGGAAGGGTGTGTGTAAGACACACACCCTTCTTATGAATTAAAAGGAAAAGGCACAAGGACAAGCAATGGGGACATTCCTTTTAATTCATAAGAAAAACCCCATAGATAGGGTAAAAGTTAAAGCAAAAAACAAGCAAGTAGCAAAAAAGCAACAACAAAAAGCAACAACAAATAAAATGACCGAGGGAGAAGGAAAACGTATGAACAAAAAAACAAAAGAAAAACTGGTATTCTGGCTATTTCTAGTACCGGCCTTGTCAAGTTTCATCCTTGTAGTAGTCGTACCATTTGGCATGGGTATCTATTACTCTATGACAGACTGGACAGCTGTAGCAGGACAAGAAGCCAACTGGGTAGGCATAAGCAACTACAAGAACATGTTCAGTGATCTGGCATTTAGGTATTCCTTCCTAAGAACCTTCCTGTTCACCTTGCTAAGCGTGATCTCAATCAACGCAGTGGCCTTAACACTGGCCTTTCTCGTCACAAGAGAAATTAGATTCAAAAACTTCTTTAGAGCAGGCTTTTTCATCCCCAACCTAATCGGGGGACTGGTACTTGGATATATCTGGCAGTTCATCTTCAAAAGTGTCGTACCCTCCATTGGAACTTTGTTTGGCATAGAAGCCTTAGAACAAATCCTCATCCTAGCAGAACCCAACTTAGCCCTCTTTGGACTCATCTTTGCCTTTACATGGCAATACGCTGGGTACATCATGATGATCTACGTAGCGGCCCTGCTAAATGTACCGCAGGAGCTTATAGAAGCCAGCCAAATCGATGGTGCCAACTTCATTCAAAGACTTAGAAGCATCACCATACCTATGATTGCACAAGCCTTCACCATCACCTCCTTTTTAACCTTGGTCACCTCCTTTAAGCAATACGACATCATCGTCGCCTTAACCAACGGAGGACCAACCGCCATCTACCAAGGCACCACCGTCAACTCAACGGAAATGTTGGCCGTGCACATCTATAGTGTCGCCTTCAAATACAACAACATGGCAGAAGGCCAGGCCAGAGCCATCATATTCTTCATCGTCCTATCGGTGGTATCCATCGGCCAGGTCTACTATAATAAAAAGAAAGAGGTGGAAATGTAATGGGTGTCAAAAAAAATATGGTCAACACAATCTTAACCATCATCACGTTCATCCTCTTTGTCATCATCATGTTTCCCTTCTTCATCGTCGTCATCAACTCAGCCAAATCATCCTTAGAAATCATCACTGACCCCATATCTTTGCCAAACCAATGGAGTCAACTCTTAGTCAACATCAACGACATATGGAACAGACCAAGCATTAGATACTCATCAAGTGTGTTCTCATCGGTCATCATCACCGTAGGCTCACTGACCACCATCACCATTTTCTCCGCCATGTCAGCATGGGTATTGGTTCGAACCAAAAGCAAACTATCCACCATCATCTTCTTAGTCTTCTTAAGCGGGCTCATCATACCCTTCCAAGTGGTCATGTTTCCACTGGTCGCCTTCTTTAGAATGATCTATGAAGCCACAGGCATAAGAATGCTTAGAACTTATCATGGTATGATCATCGCCTACATCGGATTTGGCGCCCCACTTGCGGTCTTCATGTTCCACGGGTTCATCAAATCCATACCCTTAGAGCTAGAAGAAGCAGCCACCATAGACGGCTGTAGCCGTCCCCAGATTTTCTTTAAGATCATCATGCCCATACTGCGACCCATATTTGTAACGGTCATCATCCTAAATGCCATTTGGATATGGAACGACTTCTTGTTGCCATCGTTGATCTTAGGTGTCGGCCAAGACGTACAAACCATACCCCTAGCCATCAGGGCCTTTGCAGGATCCTTTGTTAAGAAGTGGGACCTTATTATGACCGCGGTACTCATGGCGGCCGCACCCATTATCGTCGGTTTCCTCTTTGCCCAAAAACATATCATCAAGGGCATGGTTGCAGGTTCTATCAAATAATAT
>NZ_JARGDP010000127.1 GCF_029210395.1 Petrocella sp. FN5
GTATCGTATTTTGGCAGAAATTGAAGATGAAAAGGTTCTAATTACAATCATAGAGTTGGGTCACCGCAAAGATATTTATCAGTAACAACCGGAACCAGAGGGACAATTCCTTCGGGTTGTAGCAACCAGAGGGACAGTTCTTGCGGTTTGATGGCGTAACAACCACAGAGATGGTTCTTCTGGTTCAGTGGGGTAACAAAAGTAAATACAGTATAATAGAAATCCGTTAGTCACTAATTGATTAACAAATAATACCAACTTAGTATCTGGACTGTACATGAGGAAACAAAGTACGTATATAGAAAATAAAATATTTCCATTTGCTGAAATGGAAGAGTTGGAATCTGAATTATTTACAAAGGTTAGAAAATTAGCTGGAAATCAGAAACCCAATCATCCAAGGAAGTCCATGGACGACATTGAAATGCTGAAAAGTGCCGGACTATATTTAAGAGATCCCAACACGGGAAAACATGGCATTACACTTGGCGGCATCTTGATTTTTGGGAAAGAAGAATTAATTCATGCAGCTCTTTCGCATCATAGACGGACGCTATTTTGCGAAGGGAGAATTTGGATTGTTACGATGATCGGGATGACATACGGGTGAATCTACTAAGCAGTTATGAAAGATTAATGCAGTTTATTGCGAAGCACCTCAACGATAAGTTTTATCTTGAAGGTGATCAGCGTGTAAGTTTAAGAAACAAGATTTTCCGTGAAGCTATGACTAATTTATTGATACACAGAGAATTCTCAAATCCTTTCCCAGCAAAATTGATCATAGAGAATAATAGGGTTTATATTGAGAATAGCAACAAGCCTCACGGAAATGGCATCATCGACCCAGAAAACTTCTCTCCATATCCAAAGAATCCTACAATTGCTAAATTCTTCAAAGAGATAGGTTGGGTGGATGAACTTGGTTCAGGAGTTAGAAACATATATAAATACAATAAGATATACTCTGGAGCAGATCCTGAATTCATCGAAGGGGAAATATTCAAAACGATAATTCCTTTGACCAACCAAGATACCAACCAAGATACCAAACAAGATACCAACCAAGGTACCAACCAAGGTACCAACCAAGATACAGAGGCTATAAAAATGTTATTAGAATTTTGTAGGACTCCAAGAACAAGGGAAGAAATGCAACATTTTATGAATCTCAATAATAGAGGTCATTTTAGAGTGAAAGTGCTTAATCCTTTGATTAAAGGTGGACTTCTTAAAATGATGTTACCTAATAAACCAACAAGTAAAAATCAAAAATACTATTCCTAGCAACCAGAGGGACAGTTCTTCCGGTGTAGTGGCGTAACAAAAGTTAATAAAAACATCTTTACTGAGAGTGAACTAGAGCGAGTGATAATTTTCTAAGGACTATAGAAAGAAATAAAAGTAGCTTAAAAGAAACAATAGGATTAATTAAGTTATATAATCCTATAGATTTCCTTAGGAAGGAGATGGATATTAATGTTATTGAATGATAAAAGCGGTTTTACAGATAAAGAAATAATTGAAAAAGGGTCTAGAATATTAATTAAGGAACTAGGTTACTCTGGTTTTCTAAGGTTTATAAGACACTCTGAAAATATAAGTAATGAGGACTATGTAAAATTTGGTGATCATGTATTTGAAGAGATGTCTCTAGAAGATATTTATGATGGAGCCACAACCCATTGGGAAAATCGTAAGTAACCAATCAGCAACCAGAGGGACTGTTCCAACCAGAGGGACAGTTCTTCCGGTTTGATGGCGTAACAAAAGTTAATACAATATACGAGAGACTTGTTAGTCATGAATTTGGCTGGTGGGTCTTTTTTTCTTTTTTTATAAATCAAAGAATGAATTAGCAGTTATTTCTTAGTTTAAAAATACAGAAATGACCTTACATTAATTCCCATAAATGTAAATAATTATAAAATAAAACATATTAATAAATAATTTTAACAAATAAAGCTTTACACCTATGCATTTCAAAGTTAAACTTAAAGCAACTTAAAGCAGCCTTAAAGCAACTTAAAGTAATAACCTATAACCAGAGGGAGAGTTTTTCTGGTTATATATCTGCAGTTAGAGTTTAAATCTAAGGGTCTAGGGGGCGTAATTACATGCCAAGAAGAGTTAGAGAGAAAAGTGAAACAAGGGTATATCACATTATATTAAGAGGTGTGAATAAGCAGACGATTTTTGAAGAACGAGAAGATGGAAAAAAATTCTTAAGCACTTTGGCAGAGTATAAAAATGACAGTGGCTATAAGATCTATGCCTATTGTCTAATGAGTAACCACATACATTTGTTAATGAAAGAGGAAAAAGAACCGCTAGAGATCATTATGAGACGTATTGGTGCTAGATTTGTATATTGGTACAATTATAAGTATGAAAGAACAGGTCATTTGTTCCAGGATAGATATAAAAGTGAAGCTGTTGAAGATGAAGCATACCTTATAAACGTTGTGAGATATATCCACCAAAACCCCTTAAAGGCAGGTATTGTAGAGGATATAAAGGACTATAAATGGAGTAGTTATCAAGATTATATGAATAACAAAGGTTTGACAGATACTGATTTTGTGCTTGGTCACTTTGATATGGACCGAGAAAAATCCAAAGTTTTATTTGAGACTTTTCATAAAAAAGAAAGCGAAGTCAAGTGTCTAGAGATTACAGAACGAAGAAGAATCAAAGACAGTGAGGCTATTGGCATTATCAAAGAACTCTGTCATGTCAATCACTGCATGGACCTTCAAAATATCCATAGCCATGAAAGAAATCAAAGCATAAAATTGCTAAAAGATGAAGGATTATCAACAAGACAGATTTCTAGGCTAACGGGAATAAGCAGATATAGCATATTAAAAGCCTAACCAGAAGAACTGTCCCTTCGGTTTTCTGATGATACTATGGAAATTAAAGATGCTGGTGCAAAACAGAGTACCAAGTTTAAAATTGATGATTCATTAAGTGCAGTAAAACCAACAGCGGAAGCATCAAAAGCAACAGCATCAAAATATTCCCTATATTGGAATTACAGCTACTATTATAGTGATAGTAGGATTAACACTTATGGAATGTTCTTTAGTTTAAGTTCAGGCAATACATATGGTAGATGGGCTGCATATAACTCATCTTTAGATTGC
>NZ_JARGDP010000128.1 GCF_029210395.1 Petrocella sp. FN5
TTATTAAATATACCTTCAATACAGGATACGCTCATTTGTTCATGTGTTTGGCTTGAAAATATATGTTTGTCGGGCTTACCTTCTAGATGCTGCATGTTCATGTAGTTAAACAATATTTTTGAGCAATTAGCAGGAATGCCTATACGTCTAGATTTACCACCTTTTCCTTTGACATTTAACGTTGCACCATTAGGTTGAAATTCAATACATTTTACAGTGAGGTCGCAAATTTCCTGCGCTCTTGTACCACTTGCATACATTAGACATAGTAAAGTTTTATCTCGTAGTCCAGTTCCTTTGCTTTCATCCGGCAACCGTAATAGGATGGGTATCTCTTGAATTGTAAATACTGCACGTGTTTTTGGATGAGATTTTTTCATTGGTATTTTAACTATGCTACTTCGAAATATAGAAGCAGCTTCAAAATCTCTATTTTGTGCATACTTCGAAAATGATAACAAAGCTGACAATCTTTGATTTTTCGTTGAGGAACTGCATTTTCGATTAACTTCCAACCAGTTAAGAAATTCAATCAATACTTTATAATCAAGATGTCCAAAGGTGACTTGATCTGCTGAGATACCTTTCTGTAAATACATAAACTCTAACAATAATCGAAAAGCATATTTATATGAAGTAACTGTATTGGAACTTGCGCCAAGGGAATGCGGTAGGTAATTCGTCAAAAATCCATTTAAAAGTATTAGAAATTTTGAAGCATCATTCGCCATCGTAGTTCACCTCCGGAAATACTGTTGATGTATAAGCTTCAAATAATTCCATTGATTCCGGGAATAGTTCACTACTGAATTTCAGATATTTTTCTGTTTCTTTAAGGCTATCATGACCAAGGTATAATGATAAATAGGGAACAGTTTCATTTATTCTTCGTCCAGTATTTTCTGAAGATCTAAAGGATTTAAACACGAATACATGTCTTAGACAATGCAAACATGGACCTCGTTGATGCCTTTGCCTTCCCATTAAAGATATATCTGCAAGCTTAAGTATATCATTGAATTTATGCTGCGCACTGTGTACAGTAACTGCTTCGGTAAGATCAATTGTCGGAAAAAGATTGGCCTCAGGATAACCCATAATTCCCATTGCGATACAATATCGTTCAAGGATTTTTGTTAGCGAATGATGCATAGGCACAAGCCGTTGCTTATCACCTTTTGTATTATTTAAGGTCAGTACGCCGATCTCAAGATCAATGTCTTTCATTCTTAATGATAGTGACTCTCCAGCACGTAGTCCACAACCATACATAAGCCTAAGGATCATAGGAAACTCATTATGGATAAATATGTTTTTAACTGGCTTAACTTTTTGTAATGAGTCAGCAATCCCAAAAATTCGCCTCATCTCGTTATCAGAAAATATATAGGGTATATAATCATCTCTGATCTTTGGAGTAGGCGGTATGTAAGGATTAATACCATAGCTTTTGAGGTTCTCCAAAAATAATCTTATGACGATGACAACATTAGCAATCGTACTACTTTTCCCTTCTATAGTGCGAATCCAATCAGTCACCTGATCTTCCATTAGATTTTTACTAGTGCAATTGATGTCGACAAGATATTCGTCAAATATTCTTAGAGTATGGCGATCATGATCGTAAGCACTTTTGCTTTTTGAAATTTTTCTTAGTGATAAAAAATCAGAAAGCTCAACTTTTAAAATACTCTTAAACTCAGTCATAGCTGTGAACCTCCTTCAAGAAAATTCTTAAAGCAACTCGAAGGTTCAGGTACCTCTATTGCGCATTCACGAAGCTTTTCTATATCAAGTCTTGCGTAATGTTTTATGGACTCAGGATCGACATGCCCTAAAATTTTACTAACTGCCTCATATGGAATATCATCGTTCACCATGGAACTCGCTAGTGACGATCTAAATACATGTGGTCCATGTTTTTTACTTGTGATATCGATTCCTGCTTTTTTGAAGTACTGTGTTATTTCAAACCTAAGGACTGAAGTAGTAATCTGCTCATAGGGTGCATTTATTCGAAGGAAGACAAAATTGCTGCATTTTTGGGGACGAACGTTGTTAACATATTCAGTAATGGCATCTCGTATTTCAGTCAACATAGGCAGCTGCTGTATTTCACCTGTTTTTTGCTGGTTAAATGTAATCGTATTATTATCAAAATCAAGTTTATCTAGTGTCAGATTCACAATATCACCAGACCTCATTCCTAATCTTGTTGCTAACAGGATTAATGCATAATCTCGTTTTCCAATACTACTTTTTTTGTCTATTGCATTCTCAAGTCTAGAAATTTCTTCTTTGCTATAGGTTACAGGAAGGTGAAACGGATGTTTGTAATGTGGCACCAGTGTTGAAAAATCAGATACGTGTATACCCTCAGTATTTATGAATTTCAGGAAAACTCGTATAGCAGCCCAACCATCTTTATTCTGAACACGCAAACATGCTTTTATTACTTGTGATGGATTTAATGAAACTATATCAAGGCATCCTTGTGTAATACAATCCTTTAGGAAACATCGTATAAATCGACACTTTCCTTCAATGGTGTTGTCTTTATTACCTAGATCATAACAGTGCAAGACATACCGTGATAGAATTTCCTCATAGTTATTTGGCAATAATTCGATAAGCGTTGTCGGCTGAAGAGTATATTCATTTCCTAAATAAAAATCATTAAATCTGCGAATAGCTGTCCGTATGGCAGCTTGTCTCGACAACTCAATCTTGTGCTCGTGGATGTAGTAATTAAAATACTGTAGACCTACCATTTCTGAATAGCCAGAAATACTTTGCAAGTTCATGTAAAGATCGATTTTTTTCAGTGTTCTTCGGTAGTTGATTAATGTCGATTTTTTGTAGGATTTTGACTCTAAAAACTTGATGAATAAATCTAGATGATCGCTAAATGAGAAAGTGTTGATTTTATCTTGTGCCATGGTAAGCACCTCCTTAAAATGTTATATAACACCATTTTAAAGGAATATATTGTTATCTGAGAAGATTTTATTAAAAAGTAGTGTTTATGCAATCTTAATAGAATCTTCTCGGATAATAATAGTACTAGGATAATG
>NZ_JARGDP010000129.1 GCF_029210395.1 Petrocella sp. FN5
TGTTTTTGACCACGAGATTTGACCATGCCTCGCTCGCTGATCTTGACCTTGCCAGTTTATAATTGCTCTATTGTATTGCCATGAGACATCGGATACAATACCTTTAGTTCATAGGTATTGAGGTGAAATGAAAAAGCACCACAAAACGATGTCCATCCTGCAAGAGTTCAATCGCTCCGTGGTGCTCCAAAAACATGGTTATTGTAGCACGATATAAAATCAAACTCAACGTAGATACACATATTTTTCATAGAGAGTAAAGAAAAACATAATTGTCCGGTCTGTGGCAATCCACTTTCTGGTTATGATACTAAGCTTCGTAACGGTATACAGTCTGATGGCTCAAGACGTAAGTATCGCATCCGAAGACTTAGGTGCACAGGATGCAAGAAGACCCATGTGGAACTGCCTGACTTCCTGGTACCACGTAAACACTACGAAGTAGCAGTTATCGAAGCTAGACTGGATAAGACCAGTAATGACTGTCCTGCCGACGATTCAACAATCCGAAGATGGCTGGTCCACTTTTGTCAGATCAAGGAACAGCTTGAAGGAATGCTTCGTAAACTTTGGTCTGACAAACACAGTAGGCATTACCCATTTTTAACCTCCTCTTCTTTACTCAAAACTATTCGGAGGCAAGGATGTGGTTGGCTGACAGGTGTCAGTCAAATGATTGTTAATGCGGGATTGTGGCAACCCACCCAGTTTGCCTTTAGTCCATGACCGGTTCATGATACTCTGTCCTCAACTAAAGAGGAAGGAGATTTACCATGAACAAAATACAAACACCAGATGATGTAGCAGCGGCAAGGCTTAGGATGATTACACCCCTTTTGGATGAAGGCCTTGATGCCAGTCAGGTCATAGAAATCAAGAAGAAGATCAGCGAGGACCATGAAGTGTCTTATCGTAGTGTATCCCGGTATCTTGATACCTATAAGACGGAAGGTTTCGCAGGTCTTAAACCAAAGACTGGTTACAAAAGAGCTAGCAACAAACTACCGGACAACTTCCCTGAAATCCTTGAACAGGCAGTGATTCTTAGGCGTGAATGTCCCACAAGGAGTGTTTCTGATATTATACGTATCCTTGAACTGGAAGAACTGATTGTTCCAGGCACTGTGAGTCGCAGCACCTTACAACGACACCTGCAGTCCAAAGGCTTTGGTGCTTCACAAGTGAAGCTTTACTCAAAGAAAGGTGCTGCCTCAAGACGTTTTGCCAAGACCAACCGATGTATGCTCTTTCAAGGTGATATTAAGTATGGCCCTTATCTGCCTATCGGTGTAGATGGTGCATCTAAACAAGTTTACCTGTCGGCTTTCATCGATGATGCCACCAGATATGTGGTTGCGGCCAAGTTCTATGACAACCAAAAAGTAGAAATCATAGAAGATAGCTTACGTTCTGCCATCATGCACTATGGTAAACCGGATAAGATTTATGTCGATAACGGCAAGCAGTACCGCAGTGAATGGCTTAAGAAAGCTTGTGACCGCCTTGGTATTCGGTTACTGTTTGCAAAACCCTATGCGCCAGAGGGGAAAGGCAAAATCGAGGCCTTTAACAGGACTGTGGATGCTTTTCTTGCCGAAGTGGCACTGGATAAGCCGAAAACCCTTGAAACCCTCAATGATTATTTTGCACTATGGCTTAAGGAGCACTACCATAAGCGTCCTCATTCTGGTCTTGATGGGCTTACACCAGAGGTTGCTTTTAGAAGTGACAAACGTGCTCTTCGTTTTGCAGATGCCAGTGACCTTGCCGAAGCCTTTCTTCACACAGAAACCAGAAAGGTGGACAAAACTGGCTGTATCAGCTTCGACGGGAAGATGTACGAAGTCGGTATGAAACTAATAGGTCGGAAGGTAGAGGTTCACTACGACCCCACATGGACCGATGAAGTAGAGATTCATCACAAGGACTTCGAACCTTTCAAGGCAAAAGTTCTGAAGATCGGTAGTAACTGTGGTACAAGACAGTCACTACCAGAGGATGTTGGTCCCCTTGAAGTACAGAGTTCTAGGTTGCTTAGTGCTCTGAATAAGGATAACACGACAGGGAGAACCAAGAACCAACGCGCTGTTAGTTACAACGCCATAGGAGGTCAGTAAAATGTATGAGACCTTCTTTGAAATGAGTAACACACCATTTAGGAATGATATCCATGTGGATGACTTATATATATCCAGTGACATAAGTGAAATCCTGTCACGGCTTGAGTATGCAGTTAGTAGACAACTCTTCGCCATCGTTACGGCGGATGTAGGTTGTGGCAAGTCAACAACCATACGGCGATTTACTAATAGCCTGTCAGAAGATAAGTACGAAGTCCTGTACCTGTCAGACTCAAAGCTGACACCTAGATGGTTCTACAAAGGATTACTGGATCAACTAGGTATTGAATCAAAATTTTATAGGGGTGATGCCAGACACCAGCTTCATCAGCAGTTAGAAATAATCAGAGGTGTCTATGGTAAGCATGTGGTCACCATTGTTGATGAAGCACATTTGCTTGAAAGAGAGACCTTGGAAGAAATCAGGTTTCTACTGAATACTCGAATGGACTCCTTACAGCCAATGTCGCTGATACTTGTTGGTCAGAATGAGCTTTGGGATAAACTTAAGCGTCAGCATTATGCAGCTATTAGACAACGGATTGACCTAAAGTGTGAGATCCCACAGTATGACAGATCCCAGACTGCCCAGTACATGCAGACTCATCTGAAGTATGCTAAGGGCAATACAGATATCTTCACAGACAAGGCAGTCGATGAAATCTATCGTTATTCAGCTGGATCAGCCAGAGCTATCAACAAGCTTTGTACCCACGCACTAATCTATGCGGCTCAGAGAGCCAAAAAACTCATTGATGACCACATGATTCGTGAGGTCATCGCCGGAGAGTTACCGTAACTATCAATCAGGCTGCAGCTACGGCTGCGGCCATGAAGTATATATCATGCGGCAGAATAAGTGAGCTGTACATGGCAGAAGTTATGAGCATGGCATGGACAGAGCTAGTAATCAGCAACA
>NZ_JARGDP010000013.1 GCF_029210395.1 Petrocella sp. FN5
CTTTATTTGTTTAACAGGTGAAGAAAGTATTAAGAATGTATATGCGCCATCAGGGATTCGAACCCTGGACACCCGGATTAAGAGTCCGATGCTCTAGCCATCTGAGCTAATGGCGCTAACATATAAGTTATCAACTCATATGTTAGCCCTGTCTATTTTGTTTGTCAATATGGATTTTTGGTCTAATCAACTCCGGTTGACAAATAAATCAAATAGGTATATGATATGACTATAAGTCATATGACTAAAAGTCATATCATGAAAAAGGAGAATGGTTATGGCATATAATTATTTTAGCTATTTGTGTTTTGGATGGGCTTTTGTTGGAATTGTTACAAGAATTTTAATGATTGTATTTGGAGAACGGTGGAACAGGTGGGAGATGGAACGTGCCTACACACAGAAGAAACCTATCTGGGTTATAGTGATATCTATAATAAGTGTAATCGTAGTCGTTTTTACATGGTATCAAGTATTTAATCTGGAGGTTGCTTACAGTTGGATTATAGCCATGCTAACAACATTAACCTTAGTCAAGATTGCCATACTAACATTTAACTACGATCAATTTAGAGTATTTGCATCAAATACACTGAATAACCCTGAAAAGAAGATGCTCCTTAATTCAATAGTATTTGTATTGTCACTCGTATTTATAGTTTTGGGTATATTTGTTTACTAGGTAGAAAACTTAGTCTGACACTTTTAGCTTGTTCGACTTGATATTCGTTAGGAGAAAAAAATGCCAAAATCAACGTTTTTAAATCTTTCGCCTGAAAAAAGGGATAGAATCATAGAAGGTGCTAAAGTAGCCTATACAAAAAAACACTATAATGAAGTTACGGTGGATTCTATAGTGGCGCATGCTGATATTCCAAAAGGCAGCTTCTATCAATACTTTGAAAATAAAGATGATTTATATAAATATATCTTTCAAGATCTTGGTCTTAAGAAAAGTGACATGCTTCTTGAGGAAATAAGAGACAATACCCACATAACGTTTCTAGAGTTAATAGTAAAACTGGTATTGAGTGGGGAACGATTTGAAGAACAAGACATAATGATGAAGAATTTAAAAGAACGTTTTCTGAAGGAATGCCCCCAAGAAGTTAAGCAGGATATATTAAAAGAGCTTACACCACAGACCGTGAATTTATTTAAGAAAATCATACAAAGTTTTGTGGATCGAGGCGTCTTTAGAGAAGATCTTGATGTAAATATGGGCGCACATCTCTTTACCGCAGTTATAATGAACGTAGAAGCCATCCTTATGATTGAAGGGGTGAGTTATAAAGAAATCATAGAAAGAATATGTGATGTTTTAGAATTAGGCATGATAAAGTCTTAGATAAATAAAAGTCATCTATAATTGAAATTCATTTTTGATTTGTTCCTAATAAGATGCTTTATCGTAAAAAAAGTATTGATGAGATGGAGGTTATTCATATGGAGGTTCAAATTGTTCACCTTGGGTTGATGGATTATAAAAAAGTGTATGATCTGCAGAAGATGGCACTAGGATTACGTCAGAAAAATCTTATTAGCGATACTTTATTATTGGTTGAACATGATTCTGTGATTACATCAGGTATACGAGGGGCAAGAGATCATATTCTTGTTACGAATCATTTCCTAAAAGATATGCATGTACCTGTCTATGAAATTAGACGAGGTGGTGATGTCACCTATCATGGACCGGGCCAGATTGTAGGGTACCCTATTATAGACTTAAAAAACCATGGTAAGAACATTCGAAGCTTTGTCAGGAGTATTGAAGAAATATTTATTAGATTGTTAAATGACCACTATAATATAGTAGCAAATAGAGATTCGCTTCATCCGGGTGTTTGGGTGGAAGACAATAAAATAACAGCCGTAGGTTTTGAGATTAAAAGATGGGTCAGCATGCATGGTTTTGCCTTTAATGTGAATACAAAAATGTACGAATTTGATTGGATTATTCCTTGCGGGATAAAGGAAAAAGGTGTTACTTCTTTACAACAAATAATCGGTAGAGCAGAAGACGAGAATCAGATAAGGGAATGGATCATCCATTATTTTTCCGAAATATTTAAAGTAAAGACACACAATATGGATAAACAAGAGTTTTTAGCAAGCATTGAAAAACTGCTTTTGGATAACATGTGAAAGTTCAACTATATAGTTTTGACGCCTTAACCAAACATCTAAATTAAAAAATTTTATAAATAAAAAAATTAGTCATTATAAACCATGTAAGACAATTAAAATAACAAATATATGGGATAATACACAATGACAGTTGATAAGGACTATCACTATCCGTAGATTTGTCAAAAGAAGAGAAAAAACATCTAGCTAAGTAACAATTACTTCCTGTTTTCAGCATGAAAGAATTCTTGCAATAAATAATAATGCTTGAAATTGATGGAAAACTATGGTAGATTATACAAATATTATATCAACGACAAAGATGACCTACCGATGACTTACAAATATTTTCCCCAAAAAAGCGTAAGACATCCTATCATTATTAAATCAGTTTAAACGGTTATAACACTTAAGACAATAGAGTCTTGGAACATCCTACCAAGTGATTGGTAAGATGGTCTAAGGCTCTATTGTGCGTTACAGGAACTGATTTATAGTTGTTGCATAATAGAAAAAGAGGTTAATACCGAATCCTAATGTAGTAATGAAACTTACGAATCAATCCAATTTTAAACAAGAAATGAAAGGGTGACTATTATGAGACAAATAGCGATTTATGGAAAAGGTGGTATTGGTAAATCTACCACAACACAAAACTTAACAGCAGCATTGGCAGAAATGGGAAAAGAGATTATGATTGTGGGTTGTGATCCCAAAGCAGATTCAACTAGACTCATTCTTAACGGTCTAGCACAACAAACCGTGCTGGATACTTTAAGAGAAGAAGGGGAAGATATTGAACTAGAAAACATATTAAAACCAGGGTATGGCGGTATTAGATGCGTTGAATCTGGAGGACCGGAGCCTGGTGTTGGATGTGCCGGACGTGGTATTATCACTTCAATTAATATGCTTGAGCAATTAGGGGCCTATGAAGATGATCTGGATTATGTGTTTTACGATGTACTGGGGGACGTTGTATGTGGTGGGTTTGCAATGCCGATTAGAGAAGGTAAAGCAGAAGAAATATATATTGTTGCATCTGGCGAGATGATGGCGATGTATGCGGCTAATAATATAGCAAAAGGTATATTAAAATTTGCAGACTCAGGTGGAACGAGACTGGGCGGTATTATATGTAACTCTAGAAAAGTAGACAATGAACTTGAAATGTTAACAGCCTTTGCCAAAGAACTTGGAACACAACTTATTCATTTTGTACCCAGAGACAATATGGTGCAACATGCTGAAATTAATAAAAAAACAGTTATTGACCATGATCCAACCCATGCTCAAGCAGAAGAATATAGAGTTCTGGCAAGAGCCATTGATGAAAATAAGATGTTTGTAATTCCAAAACCCATGTCACAAGAACGACTTGAAGAAATACTTATGGAACATGGTTTACTCGGCGTATAAGAAAAGAGAAATAAATCCAGCCGGCAAGCATAGAATTTATTTCCCTTTATCAATTGGATGGCTAAAGCCATCTGTGAGCAGTGCTCATTTATAGTATATCAAATTAATCTTAATGTGTAAAACGAATCTAAGGAGGCTATAACGATGAAAATGATCAGAGCAATTGTCAGACCGGAAAAAGCAGGTTTTGTGTTAGACGAATTAAGTGATGCCGGATATCCGGCGGTTACAAAGATAGATGTAGTTGGACGTGGAAAACAAAGAGGTGTCAAAGTGGGTAACATTCATTACGATGAGTTACCTAAAGAGCTACTCATGATGGTGGTAGAAGATCAGGCAGTGGATGAAATCATCAGAATCATCTCAAAAAGTGCAAGAACAGGCGATGGTACCTATGGTGATGGTAAGATTTTTGTATCAGAAATGGAAGAAGCGTACACAATCAGCAGTGGCACATCAGGACTATAGGAGGTAGCGTATGAAAGAAGTTATGGCAGTCATAAGAATGAATATGATCAACGACACAAAAAAAGCACTTTCAGAGGCTGGATTTCCTTCAATCACCTGTCGTAAGGTTTATGGACGGGGGAAAAAGAAAGTGAATTTTGCACTTATTGAAGATTTAATTGACGGATTACCTGTTGAAGAGCCGGCCGTTATAGAAGCAATATCAGAGAACTATCGACTGATTGCAAAAAGACTTTTAACAATGATTGTTGAGGATTCAGAGGTACAAAAGATCGTAGACATAATAATCGAAACGAATCAAACAGGGAATATGGGTGATGGGCGTATTTTTGTTTCTCATATAAGTGATGTTATTCGAATCAGAACAGATGAAGTTGGCGCACTTGCACTTTAGAAAGGAGTGAAATCCATGTCAGAATCAAAAAAATTGGTAGATAAGGTATTAGACATATACCCTGCTAAAGTTATGAAGAATAGAAAAAGTCATATGGTCATAAAAGATGCATCAGTAAAACAAGAAATAGCAGCAAATACACGAGCGATACCTGGAATCATCACCAATAGAGGTTGTGCTTATGCAGGTTGTAAAGGTGTTGTTATTGGCCCAATCGTAGATATGGTTCATATTGTACACGGCCCCGTTGGCTGTTCCTATTATGCATGGGGTACAAGGCGTAACAAGGGAAAAGCAAGAGAAGGTGGCCAGAATTTCTTAGAATATGCATTTACAACAGATATGCAGGAAAGTGACATTGTGTTTGGTGGTGAGAAGAAGCTTAGAGCAGCCATTGATGAAGCCGTAGAACTGTTTCATCCCAAAGCAATATCCATATCTGCAACCTGTCCGGTAGGACTAATTGGTGATGATATTCATGCTATAGCAAGAGATAAGTCCAAAGAGCATGGATTGAAGATCTTAGCCTTTAGCTGTGAAGGTTATAAAGGTGTGAGTCAATCCGCAGGTCATCATATCGCTAACAATAAGTTAATGACAGATGTTATAGGTACAATCGACACACCGGCAAAGGAATTTTCCATCAACTTACTTGGTGAATACAACATAGGTGGAGATGAGTGGGAGATTGCCAGAGTACTTACAAAAATAGGCTATAACATTATATCAACCATGACAGGTAACGGTGCCATTGATGAAATTGCCAACGCACACAAAGCGGATTTGAACGTTATACAATGTCATAGATCCATTAACTATGTGGCAGAAATGGTTGAAACCAAATACGGACTGCCATGGATCAAGGTTAACTTTATCGGCGTCGAAGGTTTTTCAAAAGCACTCCGAGATATGGCCAAATATTTTGATGATCCGGCACTAACAGCTAGAACAGAAGCGGTTATAGCTGAAGAAACTACCAGTATTGAAGAAGAAATGGCAGGCTACAAAGCATTGCTAGACGGAAAAACAGCGGTTCTTTTTGTAGGTGGTTCTAGGGCCCACCATTATCAAGGCTTACTCAGAGAGATTGGTATTGAGACAATCGTGGCCGGATATGAATTTGGGCACCGAGATGATTACGAAGGTAGAGATGTTATACCATATATTAAAGTAGACGCAGACAGTCGTAACATTGAAGAAATTCATGTAGAAAAAGATGAGAAAAAATACTCGCTCAGAATACCGGCTTCAAGAGCAGAGCAACTTAAAAAAGAGATTCCATGGGCATCCTATGATGGCTTGTTGTCAGAGATGAAAGATGGCACCTTAGTTATTGATGACTTGAATCATATTGAAACGGAACAAATCATAAAAATCTTAAAGCCTGAGTTCTTTGGATCAGGGATCAAAGATAAGTACATGGTACAAAAAATGGGTGTTTATGCGAAGCAAATGCATTCCTATGATTATTCCGGACCTTATGCAGGGTACCAAGGCGCTGTTAATTTTTCAAGAGACGTTGCAGCAGGGATATTAACGCCTGCATGGAAATACATAACGGCACCATGGTATAAAGAGCCATTGCTAAGTGGCAAAGTGGAAGGAGTTGAACAAGTATGTTAGATGAAACCAAAGGTTTATATAAAAAAAGAACAGGTCTAAAAATCAACCCGGCAAAAACATGTCAACCAATAGGTGCTATGTACGCTGCTCTAGGTATTCACAAATGCTTGCCCCATAGTCATGGATCACAAGGCTGTTGTTCTTATCATCGTATGCATTTAACGAGGCACTATAGAGATCCAATAGTAGCATCAACCAGTTCATTTACAGAAGGTGCCTGTGTATTCGGAGGTAAATCCAACCTAAAGAAAGGTCTTGAAAATGTTTTTCATATATATAATCCGGATGTGGTCGCAGTCAATACAACCTGTTTATCGGAGACGATCGGAGACGACGTAGGTGAGATTATCAAATCCACGGATGTTCCCGAAGGGAAAACAGTAATCTTTGCCAACACACCAAGTTATGCAGGGTCTCATGTGACAGGCTTTTCCAATATGTGTAAAGCCATGGTCACCCATGTATCTGAGAAAAAAGAAGGCAAAAAAGCAAAAGGCATTAACATCTTACCGGGCTATGTAGAACCCAGTGACATGATGGAGATTAAGAGAATAGCCACATTGTTAAACGTTCCTTTTACAATGTTCCCGGATACAAGTAATGTTGTCGCAACACCCAACACAGGTAACTATAGCATGTATCCGGAGGGTGGAACCACCATTAAGGAAATCAGAAGAGCAGGCAATGCCATTGCAACCGTAGCCCTTGGTAGCTTCTCATCTGAAGCAGCAGCTTATGAACTTGAGAAAAAATGTGAAGTCGTCCCCTATATCATGAAAGAACCAATCGGTATCAAAGCAACAGATGCTTTCATTATGAAACTACTGGAATTAAACGGTGGAAATATGGATGCTTCATTAGAGTTTGAGCGGGGCCAATTGGTAGACGTTATGGTGGATGTTCACAATCATTATCATGGTAAAAAAGTTGCTCTCTTCGGAGATCCGGATATCTTGATTGCCATGACAGAATTTGTTATTGATCTTGGCATGATTCCCACCCTTGTGCTGACAGGCACACCCGGTAAGGCATTTGTGGCAGAGATTCAAGATATGTTTGACCAAGCGGGACTTGCAGAGAGTCAGGTGATGATCGAAGAAGATTTATTTACCTTCCATCAATTGATAAAAGCCTCACCTGTAGATCTAATTATTGGGAATACCTATGGTAAATACATAGCACGTGCAGAACAAGTGCCGCTTGTGCGTATGGGATGGCCCATTCTTGACCGAGTCGGCCACAGTTACTTCCCGGTTGTTGGTTATAAAGGTGCACTAAGAATCATAGAAAAAATAACAACAGCCTTATTGGATCACTACGATCAGACATGCGAAGAAGAAGATTTTGAACTGGTTATGTAAGCACTAAAACATTGGGTGATTTCAAATAGAAATCACCCAATAAATTAAACCATGAAGATAAGGAGGCGCCATATGAATCAGAAATCAACAATCATTGTAGATCATAGAGAAAACCAAGTGCTGGTCAACGACAAACAGAAAAATCAGGCCATCGCTTGTGATACCCATTCGGTTTCAGGGGTTGTCAGCCAGAGGGCTTGTGTTTATTGTGGTGCTAGGGTGGTTTTGAACCCGATTACAGACGCTGCCCATATCGTTCATGGACCAATAGGATGTGCTTCATATACATGGGATATTAGAGGCAGTTTAAGCTCAGATAGTGAGTTGTTTCGTACCAGTTTTTCTACAGATTTAAGAGAACATGACATTATTTTTGGTGGTGAGAAAAAGCTGATAGCAGCCATTGATGAGATTGTGATTCGAGAAAAGCCGAAGGCAGTATTCATTTACTCCACTTGTGTGGTAGGTGTCATTGGAGATGATGTCAAAGCCATAGCAAAAAAAGCAGAGATTAAACATGGTATTCGGGTCATCCCCGTTCACTCATCCGGATTTTCTGGAAGCAAAAAAGACGGTTATAAAGCTGCTTGTCATGCCATATTAGACTTAATGGGACCTGAAAAAGCAGAAGTCAAAACACCCCATAGTCTGAATTTCTTAGGGGATTTTAACTTGGCAGCGGAGGCATGGATTATAAGAGATTACCTTGAAACTATAGGACTAGAACTTAAAACAGTCATAACAGGCGATGCAACCATAGAGTCACTAAGAGCGGCGAAATCAGCAACTTTGAATGTAGTCCAATGTGCCGGCTCCATGACCTATTTAGCCAAACAAATGAAAATGAATTATGACATTCCTTTTGAGAATATAAGATTTTTCGGCATCAAGGATACCATTAGATCTCTTAGAAAAATCGTGTTTTCTATAGGAACAGAGGAACATCTAAAACGATTTGAAACATTGGTGGCCCAAAAAGAGGCCTATTATCAACCTATGGTAGAAGCTTATAAAAGAAAATTAATCGGCAAAAAAGTCGCACTGTATGTTGGCGGTGGTTTTAAAGCCATATCACTTATAGAACAATTTTCGGATTTAGGCATCCAGACGGTACTGGTAGGGACACAAACAGGCTCAAAAGAAGAATATGAGCAATTTAGAAAACTAACAGGGGAAGGGACAGTAATCTTAGATGATACCAACCCGACTGAACTGGAACATTTTATTAAAGAAGCAGGCGCTCATATATTGGTAGGTGGCGTTAAGGAAAGACCGCTGGCTTATAAGCTGGGTGTTTCCTTCATCGATCACAACCATGAGAGAAAGCATCCCTTGTGTGGTTTTGAAGGGGCACTTAATTTTGCAATGGAAGTGGATGCTACCGTTAATTCACCGGTTTGGGATATTGTGAAAACATTCAAGACTCATAATGAAACTAAAACTAAGCAAGCCAATAAAGTGAAGCCATTTGATGTTATAGATCTCACTATAGAAGGAGGCGTCCTATGATAAAAGTGATAGAACCTAACACAGACAATGTGACGATAAAAGCTGTAAAAGCATTAATGACAGAAATTCATAGAGATGATGCCAAGGATAGAAACAAGGATAGAAACTATGTAAATATGCAAGTGAACCCATGTAAGATGTGTATGCCTATGGGCGGTGCCTTGGCGCTAAAAGGTGTTAAGAATGCCATGACCATTATTCACGGATCTCAAGGATGTTCCACTTACATAAGAAGGCATATGGCTGCCCATTATAATGAACCTATTGATATAGCATCGTCCTCTCTTTCAGAGGAAGGGACGGTCTATGGCGGTTCTAAGAATCTGAAGATTGGTTTTCGCAATCTTGTGAATATGTATCAACCGGAAGTGGTTGGTGTATTAACCACTTGCTTGGCAGAGACCATAGGCGATGACATTGAACGTATCGTAAGAGAAGTCAGAGATACGGGAGAATTTGAGGGGATTGATATTATACCAATACCGACACCTGGGTATGGCGGCTCCCAAACCGAAGGTTATTTTGACACCATAAAAGCATTGATGGCCTATTTTGTTAAGAAACCGGTGCATGTTGGAAAAGTACTGGAAGAAGCATTAGAACCACTAGAACCATTTATAAACATCATCCTCTCCGATGCCACATGTGAAGATGTTAGAGAAATCAAACGTATGGTTGAGCTATTTGGCGTAAAGGCAATATTCATACCGGATATTTCGGATGCACTGGATGCCCCTTTTACCAATCATTATAACAAGCTATCAGAGGAAGGTATATCAAGAGAGGAACTAAAAAAAGTAATCTATGCAAAGGCAACCATAGAGCTTGGTGACCTCGTTGGGCCCAACCATTCCCCGGCTTTGTTCTTGGAAGAAGAGTTTGGTGTAAAAGCCTATCGTCTGCCACTACCCATAGGTATAAACAACACCGATTGTTTAGTTCATGCACTGGCAGAAGTTTTGGATACAGACATTCCAAAAGCCCTTGAAGTTGAACGTGGTCGTTTGATGGATGGTATGATTGATGCCCATAAGCACAGCGCAACAGGTGACATAGCTGTATTTGGAGATATGAACTTAGTGATGGGCATAGCCGGTCTTGTTCTTGAAAACGGTATGCATCTAAAGCTTGCAGCAACTGGCTCTATGAGCAAACGGTTTAAGGAACAGCTAGAATCCAAACTGGATCAGTATCATCAAAAAGCTGAGATACTTCAAGACACGGATTATGAGACCATTCGTGAAGTCATTCAACAAGAAGGTGTCAACCTCATGATGGGACCCTCAGATGGGAAATTTATATGGGAAAAAGACCATGTTGATTTTATTCGAGTGGGATTCCCGGTACATGATCATGTAGGCGCACAGCGAAAAAATCTAATGGGGTATAAGGGTTCCCTAATATTCTTAGATGAGATTACCAACCATTTATTAGATCAAAAACATAAAGGCTATCGTGACCGGATGTATCAGACTTACTATCCCAAAAAAGAAAGCCATAAACCCATACAAGCCGATGAAGCGGTAAGATAAAGGAGGTAGATTTATGAAGAATCTCTTAGGCACCATAAGATTAAAGGACCATAACTCAGATATAACAATAGATAAGAACGAGAAGCATCCGTGTTTTACAGCAAAAGCTCATGATTTTGCACGTATGCACTTACCGGTAGCCCCCAAATGCAACATTCAATGTAATTATTGTCATCGTAAGTATGACTGTAACAATGAAAGTCGTCCCGGCGTTACCTCGGACATATTAACACCCAAAGAAGCACTACACAAATATATAGAAATCAAAAAGAAGATGCCCAACCTATCTGTGGTGGGTATCGCCGGACCTGGTGATGCACTGGCCAATTGGGAGAATACAAAAGAAACACTTCGTTATATAAGGGCCTATGATCAAGATGTTGTCTTTTGCTTATCTACCAATGGTTTAAAACTGAGGAAATATGCAGACCAGCTGATCGAACTGGGCGTGACACATATTACTGTAACCATCAATACCGTCTATGAAGATGTTGCAGCCAAGATCTACAAATACATACGCTACGATGGTAAGAAATATTTTGGTGTTGAAGGGGCGAGACTTCTTTTAAAAGAACAATGGGCAGGCGTTGCTTACTTAGAAGACAAGGATGTTTTGACAAAAGTTAATATTGTTTATCTCAAAGGCATCAACGATGACCACATAGATAAAATCGTAGAAAAAGCGGAGGCTATGGGCGCCAGTGTTACCAACATTATGGGTCATATACCTGTCGCTGATACACCTTTTGAAGTCCTTGAGCAAGCAACAAAAGAAGAAATCACTCAAGTAAGGCTAGATAATATGGGCACATTACCACAGATGCTACACTGTAACCAATGTAGGGCAGACGCAGTCGGTAAAATTGGCGGATGTCGCAGTGTAAGTTAAGTAGGAGACAAAACTATGATAGAAAATAGATTAATAATTATCGACACAACCTTAAGAGATGGGGAACAATCAGCTGGTGTTGCTTTTAGCCATAAAGAAAAAATGACCATCGCAAAAAAATTAGATGGTCTTGGTGTCGATATGATTGAAGCAGGCATTCCTGTCATGGGTAAGTCAGAACAGAAAGTCATCTACGAGATGCTGTCAGCCAATCTGCGCGCAGATATTCTGACATGGAATCGAATGTGTATCAAAGACATTGAAGCAACACGGGTTACAGGTGCGACACACGCACACATATCTGTTCCTGTATCGGATATACAGATTAGGCACAAACTCAGAACAACCCGAACAGAACTTATAACTGCCTATAAAAAAGTACTGGATTTTGCACGGTCACATGAACTTGAAGTCTCAATCGGTGCAGAAGATGCGTCTAGGGCAGATGAAGTATTCTTGGCTCATATCTATACCATTGCCATATCCTATGGTGTTAAGCGCATACGCTATGCAGATACCTTAAGTGTGCTGGATCCATTTTCAGCTTATGAGAGAATACAACAACTTACCAAGAGATTGGCACAACATTTTAATATAACACCTAGCGTATTATCCCAGACGCTAGGGATAGATTTTCATGGTCACAATGACTTTGGGCTAGGTACGGCCAATGCACTAGGAGCTTTCAAAGCAGGTGCAAGAATTATAAGCTGTAGCGTAAACGGCCTTGGAGAAAGAGCCGGAAATACACCACTTGAGGAAATTGTTGTGGCACTGAGTCATATGGAAAGATCTGTTACTTCTATAGATATGAAAAAGATGATGGAAGTCTCAAAGCTTGTTGAACTGTATTCTGGTCGAACCCTTCAAGTCAGCAAACCTATCGTAGGGGACATGGTTTTTTCTCATGAGGCAGGTATACATGTGGACGGGCTTATAAAAGACCGTCGCAACTATACGTATCTTGATCCGGCCATTTTGGGTAGAGAGCATCAAATGATCATGGGCAAGCACTTTGGTAAATATAAACGAATAAATTAAGAGAGAACAGGTTCCTTAACTAATTTTTGCGCAAAGACAACGGCCCCTTCAATCTCATCTTTGTTGGGATGGCCCATAGCTTTGAATAAAAAGCCACCTTGGCATAGATATTCCTCAGGTTCAACGTTGATGCCGGTGTCCACTAATGTCTGACGAAGAGAGCCTTGTGCACTATTTCTTGTGGACGAGGTGATAAGGGCGACTTTTTTTATAAGCGTTGGGGATAGATTTTTTACATAATTTAGAAGTTCAGGCTTAGCTTCACCACTATAGATACCACTGACGATGAGTAGCAAATCACAGTTAGGTATGATAGGGTCATCCTTCAAATCATGGGCTTTGGTATCCAAATTTTTTGCGATTGCGTGGGCAATCTTTTTGCTGTGTCCGGTCATGGTTGCATATAGTACTTGAGTTTTCATAATTCTTCCTCCTTCATAGTAGAAAGCGTCGTATAGATCTTTTGCTGTGCTAGGTTAAGTGTTGCGATTTCTTCTTTTGTTAGGGTGCCAAACATGGTGTTTACAAAATTCTGGGTATAAGAACGATTTTCTTCTTCCCATTCCTGACACTTAGGTGTAGCAGCAATGCGTAAGGCACGACGGTCTTTGAGATCCTTCTCAATACGTACAAAGCCTTTTTTTTCTAGCTTTAGAACCAACTGCTTAATATTTTGGTGGGAGCTGTCACACATTGCGGCAAGTTCTTTTAACGTAGGTGGATCATCAAACATACCAAGCATCATGAGAACAAACCATTGTTTAGCCGTTAAGTCTGTAGCATTTTGATCCATCACATTCTGTAGCCGATTAGACAGTAGAAAAATATTGCCGAAAACAAGATAGCGTGGATCCATATTCTCTAAATCATACATGGAAGTCTCCTTTGAGTAATATATTACCTAATAAAGGTATTATATTACCTTTATTTAATTTTGTCAACTCGTATTTAACATAATGTATCACGATATCATTCAAAATCTAAAAGGGTCTATTTTAGATTACTGGTCTTATGAACACTTAGATTAATAAGTGCTTGTATCTTCTCTACACTTTGACCATAGCTTTTTACATCAGTCTCCAATAATTGATTTGCCCAAGTGATATCATACTGCAACTTGGTGATTTCTCCTGAAGGCGAAGTTATTGTCACATAGAAGTCTTCTAAGTTTTCAATTAGGGCAAAGAGCAACACAGCTATTTGCTGTATTTCAGCATCATCATAGCTCGTGTTTTGGGCGCCATCTAATAGCCATTCTAAGCCTCGTTCATCCTCTTTTGTATAGAGTTGTATACTGCTGTGACTAAGACTTGAGGGGATAGGCATCAAGTTAAGGAGTTGACTTACACCGGAATTATCGCCGACATAGGGTATGCGAGCATGCCATAATTCGTTTGTAGAGACAACTTTAACAGAATATGCGGCAGTGGATAAGTGATTGTCAAAAAAAGATTTGACAGCGGATGGATTAGTGATTTTGTAGGAAAAACTGGGCTTTATGTCATTATCAACCCATATTTCAGTATAGTCTGAATTGAAGTTGAAGTATATGTTCATGGGGCTTTCATCGTAAAAGCCATTAAAAACCATTTGAATTCGGTTGGAAGCATCACGACCACCACTTCGACTTTTAGAAACCTCTGACTTGTGTACTTGTAGAGTTTCGATAAATTCTACAAAATCAGGCACACTTGATGCACCAAATGTTGATTTCTGACCTTCACTAATCATCGACCAAGCGGTCACTCTACTTAGGTGATCTTCACTCAAATATATGGAATCCGCATTCAACAAATCAACATGATTGATGGGGTTCGTTATTAACCCAATTCCGATGACGATGATAACCAGTGTTGTAACCATAAGACCCCAGAAAGTCGGTAATTTTACAAACATGGCTATACCTCCTTGTGCTCATCAATAAGTTGTTGGATTTCAAGAATTTCTTTTTTTCTTAATTTTTTATGGCGGGTAAAGGCGGCTAAAAATTGAGGCAATGAGCCATCAAATGAAGTCTCAATAAATTGCTCCCCTTGTAGTGCCCCAAACTCATTTTTTGACATTAAAGAACGGACTATTCCGTTACTATTCTGAAAAATACCCCGATCACATAAGCGCTTCAGCATGGTGTAAGTTGTCGTGCGTTTCCAATCAAATACTTCAGTACATATCTCGGAAAGTTGACGTGACTGGATGGGTTCATGAAGCCAAATCAAATCAGCAAATCGCTGTTCCATCTCACCTAGTTTATATTTATTCATAATGAATTCTCCTTGTCGTATGATTGTAGACTAACTACAGTCTAATAGCATTAGACTAAGATGTCAACATACTTCTTGAAACTGTAATAATAGTAATAAAGAACGATAAGCTTTAAGTCTATTTTGAGAAGAATATTGTGTTGTATAGTAAAAATCATTGATGTAAAATGCATTTATAAAGTTTATTTTATGAGGTATCAACCGAGGGTTTGATAGTTTAACTGTGAAGGGGAGGGTTGTAACGTGATAAATAAAAGAATATTAAGTACGATACATCATGCTTCAAAATGCTTAATCATAGTGTCTGTTATGTTAATGCTCATATCTACAGGATGCACACGTGTTGAGAGCCCAAAGACACCCATACCCATATCTGAGACGCCTGTCGAAGAACCAATAACGCCGGTAGCGGATATAGCAAATCCAACTAAAAATAAGTACGAGGCAATTATACAAGCATATCTAGAACAAATACCGGAAGAAGCTTTAACACAGACACCAGTATTTGAGGAAGACCAGTCTATACTTGTCAATAGGATGGTTCAATTATATAAAGAAAAGGCATCAACCAAGGAAATATATGAATTATATCTTGAGGGGATTAGGCAATTATCACCCAAGCAAGGGGACAAGTTTGTAGCGTACGCCATTTCCGGTATGAATAACAATATATATGATGACTCAATGGATCTAGAAAAAATTGCTTATGACCCCATATTTTTTGAAGAAGCAGATCGGGTGCAATACAAGTATATTGAATTAAGCAGGGACCCAAAACGAATCATGAACCAAGAGGTTCGAGAAATAGTTGAAGCGGCAAAAGACCAAGGCTATTATGTGGCCAGTTCAGAAGGTATGTTATATTACCTAGTGGATTTCACTGTCTTTGCCAAATATAGAAATTATAATACGGCTACTATGGCGACATTAATCGAGATTCTGGCCTTTGATACTCTAGATCCTATGACATCAGATGCAGCTTTGATTGTCAGTGGGAGTACACTTGCGGCTAGAACTTACTACATTGAAAAAAACTAGAAGAGTATCCAAGTTCCCCAGATATGGCACCTTTAGCTATGAGGTACAAAGAATATATGTTCATGTTGTTATACGGCGTCAATAATACACCGACATTTAGCTATGAAACCAATCGATTAACAGATGAAACAATGAGCCTTTTTGAGGAAGTTAAGATGTTAGAGGATTCATATATGTCAGAGTCGGTCAAAGAGTTCAGAAGGATTGTAGAAGCGAATGATGGCATAATCGACGAATCAACAAGAGATAAAACAAAAGAAATATTTGTCAAAATTGATAAAAGATATGGTATAACAGATGATGAGTATTATGATTTTGAACCATGGATGTCAGATACGCCATAATAGGGATTCATATAGTCGTAATTTGTTTGGAAAATCTAATCAAAAATTAACCTCAATTATATCAAAAGTGTAAATTATTTTGATATAATTGAGGTTAGGGTTGCAGTGTTAATATTATACTTCATTGGGGGTGTGTGATGTCAAAAAATATCATTTATTATTTTACAGGCACAGGAAATTCCTTGGCAGTAGCAAGAAGTATCAGTTCGGCCATGACAGATGTTGTGTTGATACCAATGTTAAAAGAAGATGCTCTAACTTATATTGACACACATACAGAAAGCATTGGCCTGATTTATCCTATACATGTCAATGCGTTACCTCATGCTGTTATTCATTTTATTCAGAAAATCCATTTACTTTCTATGACTTATATCTATGCAGTCGCAACACATGGTGGAATCCCCGGAATGTCAGGTCTTTATCTTAACAAGATATTGAAAAAGCAAGGGATTGACTTAAAAACCTATTATGAGATTGAGATGCTTAACAATACACCAAAAGGTATAGCGCCAAAATTCTTAATGCGACTTAACTGGGAATTAGAGATTACACCTGAAGAAGTAGAACACAAGTTGAGTGTTATGAAAATTAAGATAGAAAATATAGTAAAGGGTATAACCGACAAAGAAGAAACGACTTTACAGAAGCCACCATCAGGTACAAGGAGAATGATGTACTGGATGATGCAAATCATGTGGCTGATTAGTAATCCGTCCAAATACAAGCTACAATTTCTTGTGGATGACTCTTGCAATGGGTGCGGAATATGTCAACAAGTCTGTGTAACAAAGCGCATAAAGATGAATGAGGATAAGCCGGAGTGGGTACATGATTATTGCAATTTTTGCTATGCATGTTTTAATTACTGTCCCAAGGAAGCCATTGGCGTCAAGTATTATACCAAGAAACTTGGTCGGTATCATCATCCGGATATAAGTGCCCAGGACATTGCGGCACAAATAAAGTGAAATGCGGGTTAAAGTATTATTAAAATAGAAATAGGAGACGCGTACATATGAAAATAGTTGTGATCCATGGCAGTCCAAGAAAGGGCAATACCTATAAAGCGACTAAGCAGTTCAAAGAAGAAATGGAAAAACAAGGTGAAGTAGAATTTGTTGACTTTTTTTACCAAAAGATATGCCTGAATTTTGCCACGGTTGTATGAACTGTTTTTTAAAGGGAGAGGAATACTGTCCTCACGCAACCCATACGATGCCGGTCTTAGATCAGATGGTATCCGCGGATGCACTTATATTTACAACGCCGGTATTTGTTCTTTCTCTAAGTGGCTGTATGAAATCATTCTTAGATCATTATGCTTATATTTTTATTGTACATAGAGCAAGAAGTGAAATGTTTAATAAAAAAGCATTTATACTAACGTCTACTGTTGGAGCCGGATCAAAAGCTGCCATAAAAACAATCAGTACCAGTCTGAAGTATTGGGGCGTTAACCGAGTGTACAATTATAGCTTTACAACTTTTGGTACCGAATGGGACAATATGGCATTGGATAAAAAATCAAAAATCAAAAAAGAAATCATGAATAAGTCGAAGAAGTTCTATACGGAAGTGAATTCCGGTATAAAGCATAGGCCTTATCTATTCATAAGTTTCATGTTTAAAATGAGCAGATTCATTCTAAAGAAATACGCAGACGAAAGTTCTCTAGATAAGCAGTATTGGATTGATCAAGGTTGGTATTTTGGAGAAAAAAGTCCCTTCTAATAAAAGTGATGAGTTGGAAAATGCGTATGCAGTTATAGTAAAGGAATTATAAATGAGAGGAAACCACAAGATGAAAGTACTTGTAACAGGCGCCACAGGGAATGTAGGGAAATATGTCGTAGAGGCTTTATTAAGACTTAATGAGACGGTAGTTGCAGCCGGTACCCGTACAAACAAGCTTCAAGAGATGTTTGGCGATTTTGTTGAGACAGTCGAACTTGATTTTGAAAAGCCCCACACTTATGAAGGCGCACTCAAAGATGTGGATCGAATATTTTTGATGAGACCGCCCCATTTAGGTAAGCCAGAAGATCTGTATGCATTTTTGGAAGCGGCTAAAAGCCACTCTATTAAGCTGATATCCTTTTTATCCCTTATGGGTGTAGAGAAAAATACAATACCACCCCATCATAAAATTGAAAAGCAGATTGAACAGCTAGGCATTCCTTTTGCGCACATAAGACCGGGATTTTTTATGCAGAATATCTCCGGTATTCATGCGACAGAGATCAAAGAGAAGGATGAAATATTTGTCCCAGCAGGAAGAAGTAAGACAAGTTTTATTGATGCAGAAGACATAGGTCTTGCTATTGCAACCGTGCTACATGAATCAGAACAACACAAAAATACAGCCTATACCATTACTGGACCTGAAGCAATAGATTACTATCAGATTGCAGAGATTCTGAGTCAAGTAACAGGGAGAAGGATTCTATATAAAAAGCCCGGTTTCCTGGGATACCGCCATTACTATATAAAAAAAAGAGGTCTAGACCCCTCGTATGTGAATGTAACGGTTGCCCTTTATTTTATGACAAGATTGGGTACAGCCAAAGCGGTTACGGACGACTTCTATAAACTCACAGGAAAGAACCCCAGAACCTTTATGGCCTTTGCAAAAGATCATATTAATGATTTTGCTGCGCAAGAAAATAAGAATAATAAATGAGTTTTTTATTCGAAAACGGCATATACATTTTAAGAAAAAGTGCTACTGCAGTAAAATTTGCAGTAGCACTTTTCAATGAGAGTAAGGTAATCGAACCGGAAGAACTGTCCCTGCGGTTAGGTTGCTATTCCCACTTAAAAAACCGAAGAGACACAAACGAACACACACCAGCAATTGCGCCCATGACAATGATGGAAGGCAAGACGTTTTCTACCGGTAAGCCAAGTGACGTCGCTTTTAATAGTTTGATTCCCTGAGTCAAGGGCAGCAAATCAGCTGCTTTTTGCATGGCACTTGGCATAACTTCATAGGGTAAAGTAGCCCCGGAAAAAATAAGCATTGGGAAGTAAAGCAAGCTGGCAAGTATACCCGCAACCTTGATATTCTTTGCAAGACCACCGACCATGACACCGATACTGAACATGGACACCAACACCAAAAACCAACCAAGAAGGAAATGCAAAAAATCCCCTTGCATTCTGAAGCCATAAAAAACACTGGCAATCACATAAAGAAGAACCAGAGAAGTCAAAGCATACAAGCCATAGATGGTGATTTGTACCAGTAAAATAATAACAGGTTGTGCAGGTGTTACCTTTAATCTTTTTAGTATTTTTTTGCCCCTATAGTCGGAGATGACAAGGGGCAGCCCCATAACACCACCGGCACTGATGGCAATGGACACAATCGCACCAAAAGATTGTTCTAAAAAAGTATAAGACGCACCATCGTAAGCCGGCTTGTCTCCATAGATGATGCCAAGTATCACAAGTACCACGATGGGCATACAGATGGCAAAGATAAGCATATCCATGCCACGTAGAGATAGTTTTAACTCCGTTTTCAACATTGTATTAAAGGTCTTCATGTGTCATATCCTCCTCATCGCTATACCAAAGGTATGCATCTTCCAGTTTCTCATAGGGGCTTTTTTCGATGGCTTCTGAGACAGTACCGTAGAATACGGTCTCACCCTTCCTTAGAATACAGATGGTGTCGCAGAGTACTTCCACTTCATCCATAAAGTGGGAGGTTAACAAAATGGTAAGCCCAGAATCCTTTAGTTTACGCAGAATCTGCCATACATCGCGTCTGGCCCGAGCATCAAGACCTGTTGTAAGTTCATCTAGTACCACAACTTGAGGATTAGGGATTAGCGCTAAGACAATGAATAAACGTTGTTTTTGACCACCGGAGAGTTCCTTTACCGGTGACTTGATTTTGTCAGCAATTCCAAACTGTGTAAGCAGATCCATATAATCTGCCGGATTTTTGTAGAGGGAAGAGGTTACCTCACAAAGTTCTCCTACTTGTATGTATTCTTGATAATGTGCCTCTTGAAACTGAACACCCACCTTTTCAAAAAGTGTTTTTCGATCATGAATCGGGCTTGAATCCAGTATGGAGATAGAACCAGTATCCGGTTTCTTCGTGCCCAAAATACATTCGACCGTCGTGCTTTTCCCAGCACCGTTGGCGCCAAGTAAGCCAAAAACACTTCCAGCCTTAACGGACAGACTGAGATTCTTAACCGCTGTTAAGTCGCCATAAGATTTTGACAACTGCCTTACTTCAATTACATTTTCCATTTGAATACCTCCTTGGTAATATATGGTTAAAGGGTCAAAACAAAGTTTCACTAAATTCACATTTGAGTCTATGTGAAAGTTCAACTACATAGTTTTGACACCTTAACCATGTATAAAAATAATAACACCAAAGAAAAGTCTGGTGTTATAGTGGAGGGTTGAAGTTATTTATTTTTTTATTTAATTGATGTGAATATTTATTTTTCATATCATAAAGGCTTATCAGGATTGCTTCTGCATTGTTTTTAGCATGTTTTAATGAAATGATTAGATGATCACATACTGAAATAATATCTTTGGTTTCTCCAGGTGTGTTTAGCACTTCTTTAATACTGATGTTTTTATCGACGGAGAGGGCATGCATCATTCTCAAAATAGCAGAAAGTGAATAGTTGGCACATCTTAGGGTCCGTATGATCTTAAGCCGCTTGATGTCCTCGTCGGTATAGATACGATATCTGTTTTCTTTGCGTTTAACTGTAAGGAGCCCATTCATCTCCCAGTTCCTAAGGGTGTCCATGGTGATGTTAAGTTGTTCTGAAACCTCTTTTCGTTTAAGTGCTATGGGAACTGTTTTCTGTTTGCCTTGTAATAGGGCTTGGGTAATCTCGGTAGCTTCATGAGCATATTCTATTTCATTTTGTATGGAAATGAGATAGTCTTGTGTTAAACCAATGGCTTCATCGAAACGACCAGAAGCAGATGCTTTGATAACAGAAAGCATCTGCTTTCGTAGTCCGTTTTGCAGCACTTCGATGTGAAAAGCCGTACGCGCCAACTTAAACTGATCGATATGAAAATCCGTAAAGATACGATACCCATTTTTCTTACGCTTGACGCTTGGAATCAACGCCAGTGTTTCATACAACCGTACCGTATTAGGATGGACGCCTATTATATGGGCCACTTCACTTGTGGTATATGTTTTTTTCATAGATTCACAGCCTTTGCAATCATGGTTATTTAGAATATTTTGGTAGAATCTTTAGTGGATGAATCTTAATAACCATTTTATCACAGCAATCAAAGGGATTCAATCAACACGACCAACTGCCGTATGGGTATTGCCTTATTACGAAGTCTGTGACATTATATAAGAAACATATGTAAGAATAAATAACAATGGAGAAAAGACATGATGAAATTCGTTTATTCAATAGGACTGATATTCTGCGGCCTATTATTAGGACAAGGTATTAGAAAAAGAGTGGACACAGAATCTATAAAAGCCTCCGTACCGGTTGAAAAATATATTAGATTCATTCAAAAATTCGCAATCCTGGGCATTAACCCAATTATCACCCTCGGCGCCTTTTGGGGTGTTCAGATCACCAACATTCGATTTATAGCCCTTCCCATATTAGGTGTAATCGCCATCACTATAGGTGGGATTCTAGGATTTGTGGTATCCAAACAGATGAAACATGGAAGAAAGCAAACAGGTTCTATGTTTGTTTCAAGCTCCTTTACCAACCTCGGTAACTTTGGCGGACTTATATGTTTTGCCTTCTTTGGCGAACTCAGCTATGCCTTTGTTTCCATGTATAAGATGTTTGAAGAGATTCTGTATTTTATGGTTGGTTATCCCATAGCAAAGCTACATGGTGAACAGGACTTAAATATCAAAACCAAAAACCCGTTTCTTAGAATCATTACAGATCCTTTTATCTATGTGTATTTTATTAGCATTACAGTAGGCCTGGTACTTAATGTATCCGGCTATGTAAGACCCGGCATCTACCAGAATATTAATGAGATCTTAATTCCTTTATCCTCCATTTTTTTAATAACTTCTGTTGGTTTTTATATGAAAATACGCGCCATAGGCAGCTATCTAAAAGAATGCATAGCAATCGCTTCAATAAAATTCATCATCATGCCCATCGTCATCGTATCGATAGCTTATCTTATGGGACTTAGAGATATTAATGACGGCTTATTGTTTAAAGTGGTTATCGTACTATCGGCCATGCCACCGGCTTTTAATTCCCTCATCCCACCACAGATTTATGGGTTGGATGTGGATTTGGCAAATTCCAGTTGGTTATTTTCTACAGGCTTATTAATAATAGTTGTGCCGATCTTGTACTATATAGTAAACATGATATAAGCATATAAAATACGCCTCTGTATTGCTTATATTTACCTAAGGTACGAATAAATAATGTTATAAAAGCGTGGATGTAGAGATTACGGATATATAGCTAATAACTACGTTCTATTGGTATTTTGTTTCTGTGATAGAGTTCGTGGGAACGTGATGTTAAATTCAGTACCAACACCTTCTGTATTAACAAGCTCTATTTTGCCCATGTGTTTTTGGATGATGGACTGAGTTAAAGTTAATCCAATACCAATGCCATTATTTCCCGAACGTGATGGATCAGCTCTATAAAAGCGTTCGAATATAAAAGGCGCATCTTTTTCTTGTATGCCTCGACCATTGTCCTTAAACTGAATAAGATAATCACCATGATTATAGTTATTTAATATAATACTTATTTGTGTGCCATCACCTGCATATTTGATAGAGTTCGATAAGAGGTTAATAAAAACCTGTTTAATTTTATCAGCGTCACCATAGAAATGTTCATAACTTTTAGGATTGTATTGATCGCCTAGAGTAATATTCATGGTCATCTGATGTTCGATTAACTCGGTTTCAAAGTTTTGTGCAACAATAGAAATAAGCTTAAAAAAATCGAAATCATCTAAGTTCAATTCGGTATAACTGTTTTCTAATAAGGAAAGTGACTCAATTTCACTGATCAATGTCTTAATTCGAATAATTTCTTCAAAACAGCTTCCAATGCGTTCTGTATTCATCGGAAATATTCCGTCAATCATGGCTTCCATTTGACCCTGTATCGATGTAAGGGGCGTTTTTAATTCATGAGCCATGTCCTGAGTTAATTGTTTGCGAAGTTTTTCTTGTTCACCGATGCGCTTTTGTAAAGTTTGGGCACTATCATATAATGCTTTTAGCTCAAGGGTTTTAATAAAGTTATTGGGTGCTTCAGAGATGGTAGTATCATGCATATTATTAAGATGATGAATGACGGTCTCAATTGGTTTTGTCACACCATTTGCTATAATAATACCGATTAAGATTGCAAGAAACATTGAGAAGAATCCAACATAAAAAAGAACCCGATTTATAGAGGTTAGAAAATATAACTCTTCTTCATTAAAATAGAAAGGGCCTAAGTAACCAACATTTATGGTACCAACAATAGCATTATCAACTATGATATCAAATGTATCTTCCGTGTAATTACCTTCCCAGCGACTATAATGGTTAAACATATTTTTTTTAACATTTGCAATCATAGCCTCACATAGACCGGCATTGTGTTCCATGGCAGACCATAGAGGTGATAAGTCGGCATTATTAACAGTAATAATAAGACCTTTTTCAATGGCTTTAATACCTATGTGTTCGATATCGTTAATATCAAAGCCATTATTTTGGACATAGGAATGACGGATATTATTTCTAATATCCGATACGCGTTGTTCATGTTCATCTATTATGTAATTTTCAAAATTTTTCCGCACACTAAAATTAATCAGTAGGCTAATGATGCCAATAATAATAATAGCTAACAGAACATAGGAAAGAATAAGCTTATTACGTAATTTGAGATTCATCTATTCACAACTTTCTTGGTCACAATACTGATAACCAATACCCCTTATGGTCCTTATATAGTTGTCTGTTGTATAATTGGATATTTTACTTCTGATATTTTTAATATGTGAATCAATACTTCTATTATAGCCTTCATAGTATTTTGTGAAGGCTATGGATGCGAGCTCATCTCTTGTAAATACCTTGGTTGGTCTTCCAAGTAAGACTGTGAACAACTGATATTCTGTTGCGGTCAACAACAGATTATGACCATTAAGCAACACAGTATAGTCACTATCATTAATTTTAAAAGGTCCGGTTGTTGGTGATTCTGAGTCATGAATCAAATCTGATCTTCTAAACAATGCGTTGATGCGTGCTACAAGTTGTCTTGGACTAAAGGGTTTGGTGATGTAATCATCAGCGCCCATATTAAGACCCACAATGATACTGTCCTCATCTGTCTTTGCGGTAATCATGATGATTGGAACACGAGATTTCTCTCGTATAGCTCTACAGATTTCTTCGCCTGATAAGTCGGGAAGCATCAAATCAAGAAGGATTAAGTCGATAGATTCACTATTAAAAAGGTGGAGTGCTTTCTGACCATTTTCTGCAATGATAGGGTTATATCCTGAGTTTCTGATATAAGAACTGATAAACTCTAAAATCTTAGGTTCATCTTCAACAACGAGTATATTTTTTGGATGCATAAGCCACCTCCTTAAACATATTATAGTTTATCTTGTCCTACTCTTCAACAACCTCGATATAACTGGTGATCATACCCATCCAACATGTATAGGCCATCTTACCGGTTTCTTTCGGTGTGAAATAGATGACATTTTCTCCTGGTACCAAAGTATATTCTGTGCCGAGGGATGGAATGGTGATTGGATTATTGCAACCGTTAGTTGTATCAGTATCAGCATAGATTATGAATTTTACAGGGATATCTTTTATAACTTGGATAGGTGCATAATTGTTTGCAGTTAGATCGATGCGTACTTCCTGAAGGTCTTTATTGATAACCGTAGATAAGACTTGATCACCATTGTATTGAAAAGGCAGTAGTATACCAGCCAGCGCAGCACCTCGTGAAAACATAGTTAGTCCAAGTACAAAAATCAAAATACCACTGTACTTCATAATGTTCTTTGAGAATTTGTGATTCAGTAGAGAGCTTATAAAGCCTAGACTGAACATTAAAGGGAAGGTACCAAGGCTAAAATAAAACATAGATAAAGCGCCTCTTACAATACTACCCGTTCCAAGGGCGTATAATTGCATGGATTGTAAAGGTCCACAGGGCATGAAGCCATTAGCCAGTCCAACAAAAAACGGCCCTTTTCTAGACATCTTGTATAAAGCCTTTTGTAGTGATTTTGGGAGCTTAAGTTTCGGTAATGGAAGATCAAAAAGCTTGAGCATACGTATTGCCATTAATACCATAATGAAACTCACAAATAGGGTCACATAACCTCGAGCTTGTCCACTAAAACTTAAAACAGACCCTACACCACCGATGACACCACCGATGATTGTATATGAAGTGATCCGTCCAAGGTTATATAAGAGGCTAGGTTCAAAGGTGCCAGTCTCCCGATATTTATTACACTGACTGATATTGATGCCACCGCACATCGCAATACAATGAACAGATGTTAAGAGCCCTACAATAAATAGAGCACCATAACCCATATGTTGACGAATATTAGGCAAAAAATCAAAAGAAATGCTATTACCATATTTTAGAACCAGAAAACCTAAGACAGTTAGGACCATAAAGATTAGTAAATTTGTTCTTTTTGAATCCACTCTGACGGGCGATACAAAATAACCCACTCTTTCAATATCTGAGATCATCTTTTCTAAGTTTATAACAGAATCGTCATATTCTAGATGAACCAGATTTTTTGAAGCCTTTGCTTTTACATCAATGATGCCTGAGTTTTGGTATAGTGCTTCAGTAATTTTCTTTTCGCAGTGGGCACAGGTCATGCCCTCTATATGTAACTTTTTTTTCATAATTATCTCTTCCAGTTAGCAAAAAGAGGTTCAAAAGCTGCTAGAGATTCTGGGTTAATGGCGATGGTGGTATCATTTTCCGTTTTCATATCATCAACGATAGGAACAGGGTTACAGCCACCTTTTATAAGCTCGATTTGGTCGATTGTGAACTGATTTCCACAGTTGTTACAGATAAGGACATTGCCGAGTTGTTCATAATAGCCTCTACCGGAATTATAACAAACTTGACAGGTGTTAAGTGCAGTACGTACTGTATCGTCATTGGCCCTAACAGCGATGATTTCCATATAAGTGCCATTGGACTCATAAGGATAAAAAGAAGCAGTTTTCGTGATATTTGCTTTGTCAATAATGAGTTCACCAGCATTATTTGATGCTAAGACTTCAGGTTCTGGATCTTTGCCGGTTGCCAAAGTTAGTACCACAATCAATAGGATTGCTATTAGTCCAGAACCCAGATATAACCCCTTTTTTTTGTTTGAATGTTGATTTGTTTTTTTCATCATAACCTCCAAAGTTAATGTTTTATACCATCATACATACCTTATGTGGATTTTTAATGGATTTTTGAAAAATAAGGGGATAGTCAATACCGAATAAAAATATCGACTTTACATACCCTACAGGGGTATGGTATATTGAGCCAAAGGAGGTGTTGTTATGGAACAGTCCCACATCAATCAAAAGATACCAACCGAAAAATCAATAAAAAATCAAAAATCAGTTATGGACAGACTGAGTAAAATAGAGGGTCAGATTCGTGGCATAAAAAATATGATTGAACAAGAAGCATATTGCGATGATATTATTAATCAAATAGAGGCTTCGCGATCTGCACTTCATTCTGTTCAAATTATTTTGCTAGAGAGCCATATAAAAAATTGTGTTATAGATCAGTTACAACAGGGTGATTCTGATGCTGTAGATGAAATATTAAAAACGATTAAGAAACTAACAAAATGACAAGAAATAATTGACAACGATGATATGAACAACACAATGCGAAAGGAGCCTTGATGGATAATCCGGGATATAAAGCAGTGCTTGATGAGGAAAAAAACACACAAAAAATAACATTAAGAGTCAAAGGTATGAGTTGTACAGCTTGTGCAAGTAGTATAGAAAAAGCATTAAATATTGTAGACGGCGTTGTAACGGCTAATGTTAACTTTGCAGTTGAAAAGGTAACCATTGAATATGAACCAATAAAAGTAAGGCTTATAGATCTTCAGAAGAAGGTTGCTTCACTTGGATTATTACATCCAATGCTAGGCGCTGCTGCCATGGCTATAAGTTCATTGAATGTGGTATACAACTCTTTAAGACTCAGAAAAGTAGATATAAGCCCAAGTTATGTAGTATAATATATCAAGTCAATCAGGGGGAAGGAAATTTGATAGATGATGAAACAATCCATAAGAAATTTTATAATTCAAACATGCGTAGTAGCCTTAGTTGCCTTTATAATACAACTAATTTGGGAGTATAGTCAGTGCGGACCTTTTTATATTGCGGATGATCTAACTGGCCATACAAGACTCATGATTAGCGCCACAATTGGAGACATGAATATGAGTATAGTGTTGCTTTGGATGCTGATGTTCATAAATAAGGATGTGAATTGGTTAATAGGCAAATGGTATAGACACGACTATACGATCATGGTTTTTTATGCATTATTTTAAGTTTTTATTTTGAAATTCATGCATTGCATACAGGCCGTTGGGGATACAATCCGGATACCATGCCTATAATACCTGGAACACCTATCGGATGGTTGCCTGTTATTCAGTTACTTATACTTTTTCCAATTATATTTATGGTAAGTCGTAGATTATATATTCAGCTTTCAAAAAAGCTAAAGTCCGATTAGTATTAATGTCTTTTGTTATAGAATGCCGCCAATTGGTTTCGTACTTTTGGCGGCATTTTTTTATTGTTTCTCACAACCTTTTTTTAAGCAATAATCATATTTCTGCCATAGTTATCCTTGATAATTGAGTAATAAGAACAATAGAAAAGGAGTCAGTCCAAAACGACTTTAAGCAGCGATGCAATTGACAAACTGAAAGTATTATACGTTAATGGCGAAATCACAGAAGAAGAATTTTTAAAACGTAAATATGTAATTGAGAGAAAGTAGGTTTATTATGAAAAAAACGAATATATTATTAGTAATTATTGGAATAACGTTTTTAAGTATTGGGATAGGTGGCTACTTACTAACGAGAGATAGTGACAATATTCAAGGACGCAATTATCGTGGAATGGACCCAATTGAGGGAGAATCTATCAGTTTCGGGGATGATTTCTTCAGTGATGGCTATAGGATGCGCGGCATCAATGCGTTCAATCAAGATGTAAACAAGGGTGAAAAGTTTGAATTAGATCTGTTAAAAGTAGAAGTAGAAGAGTATATAGATAGATATGATAGTGGTCTTGCTATAGCGGATATATTTATTTATGAGGACAGCGCGTATTATTTTTCTATTGTTGAAGAAAGTACAGGTAGAGGCGCTATGGAGTTGCTGGTTAATCCTTATACGAAAGAAGTTTTCCCTGAGTACGGACCGAATATGATGTGGAATTTGAAGTATGGCATGCATAATACCGGTGGTATGATGGGAAGAGGCATGATGGGTAACCAAAGATTTGGTAATAGGTCTGGCATGATGTCTGGTCGTGGAATCTTCGGGAATTCATACGATGATGATGATTATAATAGCAGCTTCACAGAAGACAATGTAATTGATGATAAAGAGGCCTATACGATAGGTGAGGCCTATCTTATGAAAAATAATAATGAATTTACACTCGGTGAAGCATATCATGCGTTTTATGGTTATTACACCTTCCATGTTGAAAAAGATGGAAAACCAACAGGCATGATGAGTGTTAATGGGTTTACCGGTCAAGTATGGTATCATGATTGGCATGGTGAATTAATTGAGATTATTGAAGGACATGAAAATGAAGTACAGTAATTTATAGAAAATCCATTATAATTAACTTCTATATGAAATAAAGGAGTGATATTATGCTAAATAAAATCAAGGAAAGTTTGAAAAAATTAATGGATAAGATTGCTGAACAAAACAAGGCAAACTATGGTGAAGGCGGCATTAATTGTTGTGAGTTAAAAGATAATACAGAAAATAAAAGCAAACGGTAAATATCTAAGTATGTTAAGTCCATGAAAATCTATATTATGAATGTGGGATTAGTTTGGGTATTGACATGAGATGAGTTCTCATTTATAATTCATTTTGCGCAAATGACTATTACTATCAATAAGATGCCATGGAGGAAACAAATGAAAAAATAGTATCAATGATCATCGTAGCAGTATTGTTGGTAAGTGTTGCAGGGTGTGGAGTAGAAGAAGAGAAAGTGGTCAATATCTATACAGACAGACATTATGATACAGACCAAGATTTATACGATAAATTCACGGAGCAAACAGGTATTGTTGTAAACGTCGTAAAGGCAGATTCAGATGAACTGCTCGAAAGATTGAAGGCAGAAGGTGAAAATACAGAGGCAGATCTTCTTGTGACATCAGATGTTGGAAGATTATTCAGAGCTGGAGAGATGGATCTTATTAAGGCGTTTAATTCAGATGTTGTAGAATCAAATGTACCCGAACATTTAAGAGCTACAGATGATCTTTGGACTGCATTAACAGTAAGAGCTAGAGTAATTACTTATGCACTAGACAGAGTGGATCCAAGTACATTATCGACCTATGAAGCCTTAACTGAACCTGAGTGGGAAGGCAAAGTTCTAGCTAGATCATCAAGTCATATTTACAACCAATCACTATTGGCATCATTCATTGCTCTAAATGGTGAAGAAGCAGCTAAAGAGTGGGCACAAGGTCTAGTCGCTAATATGGCAAGAACACCTGAAGGTAATGACAGAGACCAAATGAAAGCTGTTGTTGCAGGTGAAGGTGATGTAGCCATTGTAAATACTTATTATCTTGGAAAGTTACTTAACTCATCAGATGAGGTAGAAGTAGAAGTTGGCAAACAGATTGGTGTGTTCTTCCCAAATCAAGAGACAAACGGAACGCATATTAATATTAGTGGCGCTGCATTGACAAAATATGGAACGAATGATGAAGCTGCGATCGAACTTTTAGAATTTTTGACAGGATCAGAAGCACAAAATGACTATGCAAGTGCAAATTATGAATATCCTGTCAATGAAGCAGTGGCGCCATCTGATTTGCTAAAAAGCTTTGGAGAATTGAAGATTCAGAATATTGCTTTATCATTGCTAGGTGAATACAATGATAAAGCAGTTAAAATATTTAATGAAGTTGGTTGGCAATAATTGTTTGCAAGATTTAAAGAAAGGGGACTGAGTCCCCTTTTTGTAATTGTTACTTTAATCATTGTGGCTATAGTATTACCATCAGTTTTTATATTCATTCGACTTTTTCACCCGGTTACAGAATCTTGGTTACATATTAAAGAATATGTTCTGGCAGATTATATTCATAATTCGTTGGTTCTTGTGGCTGGAGTTAGTGTGATAACAGGAATACTAGGCACATTTTTTGCATGGTCATTATCAAAGTATCAATGGCGCTTTGGGTTATTACTTGAAAGTTTATTATTTCTTCCAATGGCGATACCACCTTATATCGCAGGCTATGTTTATGGTGGTATTTTCACACCTTTTGGAACACTTGATAGAATACTAAATCAAGTTGGCAAAGAGCCTATTCGAGTTGATATTTTGTCTAAAGGTGGTGCGATATTTGTTTTCAGTTTGTTCTTGACGCCCGATGTCTTTCTTGTAACAAAAGTTTTTTTTGAGAAGCTACCTAAAAACATAGAGGAATCCTCTAGACTCTTAGGAAGAAATCAGAGCGCCACTTTTTTTAGGGTGATTCTACCGATGTCAAGGGGCGCGTTAGTAGGTGGTATTGTACTTGTGATGCTGGAAGTATTAAACGATTATGGTTTGGTTCGCTATTTTGGTATTCCAACTTTTAGTACAGCTATTTATCAAACATGGTTTGGTATGAGTGACGTAGATGGTGCGGTAAGGTTGGCTGCCAGTCTCATGAGTATTGTCATTATAATACTACTGATGGAGCAGTTTTTCAGAGGGCGAGGACGTTTGAGTCAAGCTAGGGCGATATCAGATGGGGGCATAAAGAAGCGTGCCTCGAAAGTCTACAAAGTCGTTTTCTATGTGCTTACCTTTGTTTATCTATCGCTCGCCTTGATTCTTCCAATCACTCAATTGGTTTGGTGGAGTTCAATTGCTAAACAAACCAACGTTATGAGGCGATTCGGTTCTATTTTGTTTAATACAATTAGTGTTGGTGTTATCGTCACAATCCTTGTGGTTGTTTGTGGCATTCTTATCGGCAACTTGAATCGGCTCAATCCGAGCATATTGTCAAAAATATATGCGCGAATTGTTATTTTAGGCTACTCCGTTCCGGCATCGATCATAGCAATCGGCGTACTTGTTACGTTTATTAGTGTCGATCGTAGCTTATCAGGACTATATGGTATCCTTGATTTGAAGAATTTATTTCTAACAAGCAGTAAGTTTATCCTCATTTTTGCTCTAACCATAAGGTTTATGGCCATTGGCTTTAATAGCATTGAATCCGGATTTAGCAAGATGGGGAAGAAACATTATGAAGCCAGTAAGCTTTTAGGACGTGATGAGTGGTACACTTTTAGGTATGTTGATTTTCCGATATTAAAACCAGCAATCATAAGTGCAGCCATTTTTGCGTTTGTTGACGTGTTAAAGGAGTTACCGTTAACCCTTATACTAAGACCATTCAACTTTGATACATTGGCTACAAGAGTATTTACCTATGCTGGTGATGAGATGATTCATGAAGCCAGTGTCTATTCTCTCATTATTATTGGTGTGAGTATTGTTGCATTGATTTTGCTTAGTTTTATAAGAAAGGGGACCAGAATATGATTAAGCTAATAAATATTTCCTTTCAGTATGACAATGCGAGTACTGAAACGCTGAAAAATATTAATCTAGAACTTGAAACAGGTGAAGTACTTGCAGTTGTTGGACCAAGTGGCGGTGGTAAGTCAACTTTACTCCGTGTAATTGCAGGTCTTGAAAAACCTAAAGTAGGTGAAATATTTTTGGGAGAAAAGTGTTTATGCAAAAAAGGAACATTTGTTAATCCTGAAAAGCGAGGCATTGGCATGTTATTTCAAGATTATGCACTGTTTCCCCATATGACAGTAGCAAAAAATATTGAATATGGGCTTATAGGCATGAATACCACCGAGAGAAAAAAACGCGTCAAAGAAGTCCTTGGTTTGGTCAATTTGGTTGAATATGAAAAAAGATATCCCCACGAGTTAAGCGGCGGTCAACAACAACGCATTGCACTAGCCAGGGCCATAGCGGCAACACCAAAGATATTACTACTGGATGAACCTTTTAGTAATCTTGATACACATTTACTTCAAAGTGTTCGTGAAGAACTTTTTGGAATTATTCGTGAGATTGGTATAACAACAATTATGGTTACGCATAACCCAGAAGATGCTACTACACAAGCGGATCGCGTGATTGAGATTGTTGAGGGCATTGCTTCGGAGAAAAACTGGACTAAAAATAACAAAGGATTTATCTGAAACAAAATCAGGATAAGTCCTTTTGCTGCAATTTAATTCTAAGCTAACCCTATATTCAAAACTATAATTGCTGAGTGCTTTTATCAAAAGTTATATAAATGTATAATTCAGTCATATTTTAAACAAATTTGGTCGGTATAATCTAATATAAGATGAAAGAGAATTCTAATATTAGGAGTGTTAATTATGAAAAAATATATGAATAACCATAAGAAAGTCATTATATCTCTAGGAATTGTTGCCGCCATAGCAAGTTTGGCGTATTTGTATAGAAATGACATTAACAATATTTTTGAAACCCTATCAAGTGGCACCGTGGATGATCTGGTGACTTTGATTCAAAGCTGGGGTATCGGTGCGCCCATTGTAAGCATATTGCTGATGATTTTGCAGGCCTATATAGCACCAATTCCCTCGTTTTTAATTGCAGGGGCCAATGGACTGGTCTTTGGCACTGTTGGTGGTATTATCATATCTTGGATCGGTGGCATGCTGGGTGCTATGGGTACTTTTTATCTAGCGAGACTACTGGGCTCAAAATTTGTGAAGAAATTTGTCCAAAGCAATAGCCTCATGGAAAAGGTAGATGAAATCAGCCAAAAGCACGGTACGAAGGTTGTTTTTATCGGTAGGCTATTACCCTTTATATCCTTTGACTTTTTAAGTTATGCGGCAGGGCTTAGCACCATGAAACCATGGCGATTTTTTCTCGCCACGGCAATAGGGATGATACCTGGTACAGCAGCCTATGTATTACTTGGGAATCAAATACTAAAATACAGCCGCTATACCAATCAAATGTTTTGGATCACCATTGTACTCATACTTGTCTTTATTGTGTATTCCAAAATAAAAAGGCGGATTCGCCAAGAATCGTAATAGGTACAAAGCGCTAAGCCTCTATAAAGTGGATTTGATATAATCTATAAATAGATCGGCCAGCTTGGGATCGAACTGGGTGTAGGTACAGCGTCTTATTTCGTCTATGGCTTCATCGGGTAGCATGGCCTCTTTGTAGGGGCGATTGCTGATCATGGCATCATAGCTATCACATAAGTTCAAGATGCGGGCCCCTAGAGGAATGGCTTCACCGGCAATGCCACGAGGGTAACCCAACCCGTCATAACGTTCATGATGACAAAGCACGATATCCTGAACCTCGGAAAAGCTACCACAACTCTTTAACACCCTGTATCCGACATCCACGTGCTTCTTAATAATATCGTGTTCGAAGACCGTTAAACGACGAGGTAACTCTAATATGGCATAGTCGATGGCTATTTTCCCGATGTCGTGAACAAGTCCGGCTGTCTCATAGGCAATACGTTGGTTATGATCATAATCCAGAAAAGACGTGAAACCAATAATATGTTCTCGAACCCGTTTTACATGTTCCTCTTCTCTTGGATGCTTTTCATGTAAAGTAGATAAGATCCCTTTAATTACATTCTGATGATAATTCTCATTCATAAGCAATTTCTTTTGATACATTCGGTCTTCTGACAGCTTTAACACATCAAGAATCGACTCATCCTCGTGTTCTTTTACCGCAGCGCCAAAAGCAATGGACAGATGAATGCCATTAACTTTTAGTGTGCTTTCTTGAGATTGAAGACGTTTTAGAATCATTTCCACTGTAGCTTTATCAACTTTGTTTAGGATGACCGCGAATTCGTCTCCGCCATATCTGGCCACAATTTCATCTTCACGAAAATGTTCTTTGATAAATTTCCCCGCGGCTCTAAGAAGCTGATCTCCCATAGCATGGCCAAAAGTATCGTTCATTATTTTTAATCCATTCACATCGGCCATTATAATGGCCACTGGAAGGTGTTTTTTATGATCCACTCTATTTAACTCCTCGTTAAAATAACGTCGGTTATAAAGTCCAGTCAATGTATCATGGAAACTCATATATTCAATGCGTTTTTTCTGAATGATTTCATCGGTAATATCTGCAAAGGTACACTGATAATAGCGCCGGCCTTTTAATATGAGTGGATGGCTCGTTAGTTTATAATAGCGCTTGTGTCCACCAACCGGTAACATAATCTGGTCCACCAATTCAGAATCTTTTTTCTCTAACTTTCGCATATGAAAATAGAGGGTATCTTGACTTTCTGGGTGAATCATATCTTGAAGCTTGCTGCCTTTGTTTATGGTAGGCATATATTTCTTACACAGATGATTATACTCAAGGATTATAAATTGATCATCCAAGTACAGATACATCATAGGTGCTTTGTCAAAAAGGACTTCATATTTCTTTTGGATTGTCTCAAGGGCGGTATAACTTGATTTTAACTCTTCATTTTGGAAAATAAGTTCTTCATGATATTGTAGTAAATTTTCTACTATATCTTCTCTTGTTTTATCTTTTAGATTCAAGCGTTTGTGTTGATCTAAGGTCTCAAGAATCCTTTCTCTCATTCTGTCCATAAAATCACCTCGCATTAGTAACACTTTAGTCATTGACTTAAGCTATTATAGTTTAGGTGTTGGTGTGACGCTCCTGAAAGGCAGCTAATTCATTTTGGCTCTGCTTAAGCTGTGTGATATCAACCAGCGTCAGGATGATGCCGTCGATGGCATAATTGGTTGTTCGAAAAGGTCGAATCTTTGCGATATAAGTATTGCCTTTGTCATCATGAATTTCTCGTTCAACTGTGTTTAGGTTCTCAAGAACATGCTCAACATCATGGAAGAGGTCTTTATAAACTTCTGCAACCGATAAATGATGAATAGGTCGCCCAATGTCATTGTCTATAATATTCATAACACGGGTAATCACAGGTGTGATACGCCTTATGCACAACCGGCTATCCAGATACAGCGCCCCGATTTCGGTATTTTTAAGCAAATTATTGAGATCATTGGTGAGCATCGTTAGTTGTTCAATCTTCTGTTGGTATTCATTATTAACGGTGTAGAGTTCTTCGTTAACGGATTGCAATTCTTCATTGGTACTTTGCAACTCTTCATTGGAGGCCACAAGCTCTTCATTAGAGGATTGGAGTTCTTCGTTGGATGTTTCCAGTTCTTCTATAGTGGCTTGAAGGCCTTCTCTTGCAAGTTGGAGTTCTAACTCCAGTTGTTTAACCCGTTCCTGACTCTCTTGGCTCATGTTGATGGTGACCGGCTTAATATTTTTCTCAATATCAGCAAAGTAAAAACTAATCAACAAATAATCCTCTTCATGCATTTCAATAAGAGAACCTTGAATATTTAGAGTTTTTTTCTCATCTCTGCCATATTGAATATTGTCAATACGGATAGTTTTTCGGTCATTTTTTAACCGTCTAAGCAAATTGTTGATATAGAGATTTAACTCCTTATTGACATGGGTTAAGAGTTTGTTGGAGAAGCGTCCGGTTTGTAAGCTGAAAAAGGGTGAAACATCCCCAATAATATGGAGTATATTCTCTTTATTATCCACGATGACAGAGGGTGCCAGATTCTGGCGTAAAACCTCAACCAACATCTGTTCAAACCATAGATTTTTTCGGCTTTTTATAGAGTAGTTATCTTGATCACTGCCACGTAAGGATAAATTGGTTTCAATATGGGTATTCATTTCAAGGCCGAGTTGGGGACGGTAGCTATCTCGAAAACGATAGATTTTCCATTTTGTATCAATTTTTTCAAAAGCATCGTTCATGTCCCCTAAGGATTCACTGCTACCAAGAAAAAGATAGCCTCCTCGGTTAAGGGCATAATAGAAGTTATTAAGGATTTTTTGCTGATACTCACTTTTTATGTAGATAAATAGGTTCCGACAAACAAGTAGATCCAGTTTGCCAAAAGGTGGGTCCTTAAGAATGTTATGCTTAGCAAAGACCACAAGCTTTCTTATTTTCTCATTAATCTGATAACCTTCTTCGGTACTGTTAAAGTATTTGGCAAGGATGAGCGGTTCCATATCCCCAGCAATGCTGGCAGGGTACAAACCGGTACCGGCATATTCAAGGGCACGGCTGTCAATATCTGTTGCAAATAATTTGAGGTCACATTTGAGATTGTGCTGGGCCAAATACTCACTCATAAAAATGGCGATGGAATAGACTTCTTCCCCAGTGGAGCAACCGGCTGACCAGATTCGAATCACATCTTTGTTGTAGTCCAGTTGACTAAGGACGCCAACAGCTAGAGCTTCAAAGGCTTCTTTGTCTCTGAAAAAGCTGGTAACACCAATCAGTAGTTCTCGGTACAAGGTTTCTTTTTCTTTATCGGACTCAGCAAGAAGCTGAATGTATTGGGTTGTATTTTCACAGTCATTCAGTTTGATGCGGCGCTCAATTCTTCGAATCAAGGTGCTTTCCTTGTAACTGGTAAAATCTACAGTCGTAAAGCTTTTTAGAATATGACAGATCTTCGTCAGATCATCAAAGTTATTCTTCTGAATCTCTTTTTCCATACCAAGCGTAGCCGGATATTTAATATACTTCATGATTTCTGTGGTCATTCTTTGAGGCGGCAAGATAAAATCAACAAGGCCCGTAGCGATGGAACTTTTTGGCATACCATCAAACTTGGCACTTTCTTCATCTTGAGCCATGACCATGCCACCCATTTCCTTAATCTCACGAATACCTAAGGTGCCATCGCTTCCAGTTCCGGACAATACGACAGCAATGGCATGTTTTTCTTGGTCTTTTGCTAAGGATCTGAAAAAAATGTCAATGGGCAGAATCAACTGATGTTTCTCATAAACTTGAGGCTTTAACAGGAGACGACCATCTACCATGGTTAGATTATGCCTTGGTGGGATCAAGTAGATTTTATTGGGTTCAGTCATCATTTGATCTTCGGCTATTAAGATCTCCATTTTTGTATGTCTGGCAAGTAACTCATTCATTAAACTTTTGTAATCGGGTGATAAGTGCTGCACCACAACAAATACCAACCCGGAATCATCCGGCATTGCCTTGAAAAACATTTCAAGGGCTTCAAGGCCGCCAGCTGAAGCACCAATGCCTACATAATATTGTTCATCTACCATAAGCTCACCTAGCTTTCGTTAAATCATTTAATTACCAAGCATGAATAAATGCTACTATTTTTTTGTTACTCCAAGAATATCGATTATTTGATAGTAATCATTATACACTCGTCTGTAAAATTATTTTACCACAGAATGCAATAAAAATCAGCTAATTCACAGATTTTTAATCTTTTGAGATGTAAAAATCTAAAAAAAATAGGATGCATAGATTATTGATTGAATAAACATTGTCAAAAAAAGAAAAATTTATGAAAGTTCTTGTTAGCGTTGAAAGATGTGATTATGAATGATAGAATATTCAAGTAATATATAATTTCTTGGCATAAGCGTAGTGGGTTTAGAAGTTTGGTTTTGATTTTATAGATAGGAAGGATGAAGGGGGAATGGCGTATTAAAAAACAGAGAAAAATAGTAATTCTATTTTTATTAGTAGGGTTAATGGTGATCTTGTCTGCATGTCAAAAAGAAAGTGAAAGCATTTTTTTGACAGAAGAAGAACAAGCTTGGTTGGAACAGCATGAAGGCAAGATCAGTATAGGGTATACGACGGATTATCCGCCGGTTGAGTTTTTGATTGCAAGTGATTATGTAGGTATCTCAGCAGATTATTTCAAACTATTGGAAGTAAAGCTAAATACAAAATTTGAAATGGTTGAATTTGATCAGTGGAGCGACTTGATTGAAGCGGCACGGTTAAAAGAAGTATCAGGTATAACAGCGGCTACTAAAACCCTTGAACGGAGCAAGTTTTTAGACTTTACAGTGCCTTATATTATGAACCCAAACGTGATTATCACGCGTAAAAATTTCTCAGAGAAGTTAACCTTTGAAAAACTTTCGAACTCAAGTATGGATGTGTTAGTCATCGAAGAATACTCTATTGTTGAAGACCTTGAAAAGAACCATCCCAAGCTTGAATTCCGTACGGTGGCAAATACGTCGGATGGTTTAAGGCTCGTAGCGTTTGGAGAAGCAGATGCATTTATTGTAGAGGTCATGAGCGCATATGCAGGTATTGAGCAAGATAAGATGACCAATCTCATGGTAAATACAGAAGTCCCTTATGACTCTAACTTATCCATTGCAACGAGAAACGATTGGCCCATGCTCAGTGCTATATTAAACAAAGGGCTCGCACAAATCACAGAAAATGAAAAACAAGATATCTTAAACAAATGGGTACCTATTCAAAGAAAAAGCATTGTTGAAAATCCATATTTTTGGATCATCCTTGGTACCATCTTAATTGGACTGAGTATAATCATCATAACAGTTGTAGTCTGGAATCGTCTACTAAAAAAGGCTGTACTTGAAAAAACAGAAGAACTTATTAGTAAAAACGAGCAGCTTTATAGAACGAAAAAACAGCTTTTAGAAGAAATAGAAGAACGAAAAAAATCAGAGGCCTGTATCAAATTCAAATCACAACATGATGAATTAACGGGTCTATACAACCGTGCGTTTTATAATGAGCAGTTAGAGCATTTTGAAAAGACCAAAAAATTACCATTTTCCATTATATTAGCGGACCTGAATGGTTTAAAAATAACAAATGATACGCTAGGGCATGAGATGGGGGATCGACTGCTTATTAAAATGGCTGAAGTCCTAAAAGCAAGTTGTGATGAGACTGACATCGTTGCCCGAATAGGTGGGGATGAATTTGTTATCTTAATGCCAGATCGTACAGATCAGATGGCTCAAGCGGTTTGTAAAAAGATAAAAAGCGCTTGTGAAGAAGCAAAGATGGACCCAATAAAGCTTTCTGTGGCACTTGGACATTCTGAAAGAGTCAGCTTAGATATGAGCTTACAATCAGTTTTTAAAAAAGCAGAAGATCAAATGTATGAAAACAAGATGAATGAAAGTGAAAGTACTTATAGAGGTATCCTAGAATCCCTAAAGGCAAAGTTAAAAGCCACTACTGAAGAAACCTCAGAGTGACTTTCCTAATATACGCGAACACATAACGAACTAACGATGATCGATAAGATATTGATCAAAGGCATCTAAATCAATGGGTCGACTGAAGTAATAGCCTTGTGCGATTGTACCGGCTGTTTGATTTAATAAGTCGACTTGTTCTCGTTGTTCAACACCTTCGACAACAATACTAATATCCATGACTTCAGCCAACTGAGATATAATTTTGTAGATTTCATAGGATTTCTTCTGAAGATGTATGTTATCTATAAATGTTTTATCAATCTTAAGGATATCGAAGGTTAATTTATCAAGGTAAGCCAGTGAAGAATAGCCTTTGCCAAAATCATCAAGGGCTATTTTTACCTGAAGTGCTTGAAGGTTTTGGAATATTTCGTTTGCCCGCTCAAGATTCTCAAAGCCCATATCTTCTGTAATTTCGATGGTTAACCATGTAGGATTAATCCCTGAAGTTTCTAAAATATGTTTAAGAGCCGGTAGCATGGCTTTGTCAGTGAAGGTTGTAGAAGTCATGTTGACAGATATTTCTAGGTGAGGGTAGAGAGACTGCCATCTTTTAATCTCAGTGCAGGCGCGTTTCACCATGAAGAAGTCAAGTTCTTTCATTAAACCATTTCTTTCAGCTACCAGTAGAAAATCATTGGGGAATACAAGACCTTTTGTGGGGTGTTGCCATCTCACTAAGACCTCACCACCGATTACCTTTTCTTGTGGAAGAATGAGCTGAGGTTGAACATATAACAAGAATTCTTCATTCTGTAAACCTCTTTTTATGTCTTCTACTAACTCCCTTTCTCGGATATAAGCGTTGTAGATGTCAAATTCAAAAACTAAAAACTGATCAATACCTAAGAAGTTGTGGATGTAATCCATCGTATGTTCGGCGTATTTGTAGAGCTCTTCAAAGCTATTGCCATGATCTGGGAACTTTGTAATGGCAATACTTGCAGTGAACTGTTGCAAGACGACTTTTGAATCACAATAAGCCTCAGTGATAGTTTTGATTTGATGGATGCGTTCTTCCACGCTAATAGAGGCATTATCATAAGCAATCAAAACAAAGGATGCTCCTGAAATACGACCGAGTATTAATTGTTCGTCAAGAATCGCTAAGAGTTCTTGAGCATATTCAAGGATAATCTGGTCCCCCATTTGTTGTCCTAACCGATCATTGATATCTTTAAAGTTGTCTATATTGATATAATATATTTGGCCATGATAGCCTTTAGCAATAAGACTGTCCGTTTTGGAAGTCAGACCATATTTATTAGGTAAATAGGTCAGCTGATCATTGGCAAAAAGAAAAGTAAGTCTTTCATTTTCAGATTTATTGATGAGATAACGAATATAGTAGCCTCCAAAAAAGATGAGATTAAGAACAACAAATACACTAAAGAGAATCAGACCATAATAATTCTTCTGTGCCTTCTTTGGAATAGAATTTAGACTAATCCTATTGATATGATCAATATCGGTAACCAGAATGGTCTTATTGATGATGGATATTAGAAGAGGTGACGCATTTGAGATATATAGATGCCTAGTTGCCATCTCATCAAGGGTATACATCGCCGATAAGGCTTCTTCACCTTCTGTGAGCCTATAATAGTCAAGGACATGCTTTGGAAGAAGGATGTAATCAACATTTTTACTAAATAAACGTTGAATTAAATCATCGTAATTCGCTTCATATAGTATATGACCTTCATTTAGTGTCTTAATAAGTTCAACATCCAAATCATTATCAAACAGGAGTCCGACGGTATGAGCTCTTAGGCCATATAAGTCATCGATATTTGGACTACCTGGTAAGCCGGTAACAACATAAGGTGTCTCCAGATACGCAAGTGAAGGATAAAAATCTTCCAAGTCAGCATGCTTGAAAGTTAACATTGTAACATCATGAACCGAATAATCCGTGGTAAGCGTGTCTTTTTTGCCAAGAATGAGATTAAGCCTAAGACCTGAAATACGCTCAATCTCTTTTATAATGCCAACGGTTGATCCATACAGTTTATCATCATTTTGAATCGTATAAGGTTTATCAGGGGTAATACCAATGGAGATGGAAGAATTATTGGATATAAAGTCACGTTCATCTTTGTCTAATATAGCTTTAAAGAGCGCGTTTCTTGTCGTGTAATAATCATGACTTAGAATGGATTCAAGATCACCCATTCGTTCCATATATAGAATCGCTTTTTGTAAAATACCATGAAGCAGAGTATCTTGACTGGGCATGGCTATAAAAACTTCATCTAAAGGTTGCTTTAAGATGAAGTTATTAACAGCATGTATCTGACCATCTAGCAACAGTATGGGGAGGTCAGATTGAAGAAAAAAACCATCAATTAGACCATCATTTAAGGCAATATTAAGATTTTCTAGGTCATCATATATTTTTATCTCGTTATTATTGGCTTCTAAGTCGTATGAAAAAACATAAGCGTCAGAGGAAAGAAGGCCAATGCTCTTATTAGAGAGTTCATCTAAATGATTAAAAGACTTGACTTTGGCGTAGTAAGAAAAACTTTGTTTTGATAAAACAAGTAAGGTTTGGTCGATGAAGTAGTTGGTTGAAGGACGACCAGATATAACGAAATCTGCATCGGTTTTTGAATGAACCAAATGAAGGTCTGTAAGATTAGATATCGATTGAATGAATTTTTGATCATCAAAATTCGTGAGATCATCTGTATAAAAGTTAAGAACATCCTCATTATTGTCTTTAATCCATTGAACCTCGGCATCATTTAGATCTAACACAACTGGTTGATTAAGTAAGGTTATTAATAAATAGAGGATGATAGCAATGGCGCCTGTGATGCCAAGAAAGTATTTTTGTTTTGAATTCATCCATGTTCCTCCTATTTAAAAATTAAGTGGATAAAGGATCAAAAAGTCATGACACCCAAACCATTGTAATTGTAACATACAAAATAAGACTAATAAAGTATGGATACATTGAAGCGAAAAAGGATAAAGCACAGTTGCTTTATCCTTTTTACTGTAGCTATAAGAGGGTTGTCCTACTCTTTCTTAGAAGTTGGGTTTGGAGCGTTTGAAGGCTTATCACTTTCAGAAGTTGGCTTTGAAGATGCATCACCATCAGGTTTTGAGACTTCAGCTTTGTCGTTTGCTTGACTTGGTAAGGAAGAAGATGGCTTATCAGCTTCAGATGCTGAATTTGAAGATTCAGGCTTATCAGGTATTGAGTCTTGAGCTTTATCATTTATTTGATTCGGTAAAGAAGGCTTATCAATTTCGGGTGGTGAGCTTGACGATTCAGGATCGTTAGGTATTGAATCTTGAGCATTTTCATTTGCCTGACTTGGTACAGAAGGTTTATCATTTTCAGATGTAGATTGAGGTTCGTTTGTCTTTGAGCTTACTTCTTCATTATTTTCTTGCTTTGGTATAGCTTTGTCAGTGGCATTTACTGAAGGCTCATTATCTAGTGTAGGTGGCTTATTCTCATTGTTGTTACTACTTTCTGTATTATTAACCTTATCACTCGGAGCTGGAATATCTTCTGACTCGGATTTCTTATTGGTATTTTCTTGAGCTGTATTAGAGACTTGAGGCGGCAAACTTTTGATGCTATGGATTTCTTGAAGGAACATCGGATCATGGTTTGAGCTTGCATTCATACTAACTTGTAAGCCGGAATCGAAGGCCATTGAGTGCTTTGCCAACGCAAGGATATCATTTGTTGATGGTCTTGATGTTGCTATAAGTGGTTTGGTAAGGGTTAGGACATCATAAGTGGAAGACTCATCTTCGAGGACGATTTTAATCGGGTTTTCATCGTTCATGTCTTCACTTGAGACTGCGGCAGCAACAAGGGTCTCGACGGTACTAAGATTAAGATCCTTATGGTCTTTTACATTGAGACCTAATGCTTCTCGACCTAAAGAGTGTTTAGGCTTTGAATCTTGAGCACGATCCATACCTTCTATGTAGACGAATTGGTATTTTGCCTTATTTATAGTCATATACGTTTCTATATGTTCTTCAATTGTAGGATCCTCAGTAGAATCAAGCTTAGCATCACTGGATTTTAGTACAGCAGAAGAGATTAGAATCATGTCACGGTCAACCAAATACCCTTTGTCTTGTGCGCTAAGGATAACTTCTGACAAGGCAGAATCTAAGTCTTGATTAAGCAAAGACTTACTTAGGATTTTTTGACCGTCTTTATTAAAGGACTTGTAACCGACAACAATACCGGATTGGTCCAAGCTAAGCTCGATGCTTGGGTTGATATCAACCGATACCACTGCATAGATTTCACGAGATCCGTTTTGACCAAAGGCCACAATGCTTGTAAGTATTAAGACAAGGATAAGGGCAAGCATAGAACTGGCTTTTTTATAATTAAACAAAAGGAAACCACGATAGCGATCTCTTTTATTGAACTCAATGCGTTGGCCGACTTTAACATTAATCCTAGGCTTGATTTTATCAATTGTCATTTGATCGGTCATAACAATCATGAAATTGTCTTCAATTCTTGTGATTAACCCTCGCGTCATGATAGTACCTACTCTCTATATAGGCATATTTACCTACAATACAATCCTATTGAACTACTTAATTTTATTATATCACGTTTTCATAACAAACATATGAATAGAGTGTGAACAAAAGTCCACTTTCTTTACACATTTTTTTATAATCCTATTTTTCCCAGAAATGTCAGAAATCCCCTTGAAATCAATTGGAATTAAAGGTAATATGTGATTAGGGAAATGTATAAGCGTCATAGAAAGACGTATTTAATATGGGGGGTTCAAAAAAATGAATCCAATAATAATGACAATTACATATAGAGCAGTCTAATCATAGTAATAACATCTCAGAAAAGAGAATGGTATTACTGTTTTGTGTGTTCGGATAAATATGGTATAGCAGGAGGATAAATCATGGTTTTAATCAGTGCATGTCTTGCAGGTATTAACTGTAAATATAACGGTGAAAGCAATACTGATCCAGTTATAACAGAACTTCTACAAACAGGTAAAGCCTTACCGGTCTGTCCGGAAGTACTAGGCGGATTGGAAATACCACGACCGGCTTGTGAGCAAGTCAACAAACCGGATGGAACGCACCGTATTATGACCACAGATGGCATAGATGTTACCGAAGCATTTGAACACGGCGCTCATAGAACCTTGGCCATCTGTAAAGCAGCAGGTATAACCGAAGCCATCTTACAAGAGCGCAGTCCATCCTGTGGCAAAGCTCAGATCTACGATGGTACTTTTAATGGAACGTTGATTCCTGGTAACGGAAGAGCGGTCCAGTTGTTGCTGGACCATGGCATAAAGGTCTATACAAAAGATGAATGGATAAATAAGGTGGGAAATGAGTAAGTATGAAAAAAACAAATGCTATGCGATTATTAGATCGTGATAAGATTCCATACACAGCTTATGAATACGAAGTCATAGATGGCAAAACGGATGGGTTAACGGTCGCCATGTCAATTAATCAAGAACCTGAGCGTGTCTATAAGACACTGGTAACCATAGGCGCCAGTCGGACCTATTATGTATATGTCATCCCGGTAGCCAAAGAACTAGACCTGAAAAAAGCAGCCAAAGCTGCGGGTGAGAAAAAGATAGACATGATACCAATGAAGGACCTTCTTCCGACCACAGGCTATATCCATGGTGGATGTTCTCCGGTAGGCATGAAGAAACAATTCAAGACTTTTATAGATGAAAACTGTAAGAATCACAAGACAATCCTTGTAAGTGGCGGTGTACGTGGGATTCAGCTTGAATTGAATGTGGAGGCACTGGTAGGGGTTACTGGTGCAGAGATTGTGGAAGTTGTGTAGTAAAAATGACTTATCTGTTTTAAAAGAGAGTAATGATAATCATTACTTGATGTACTCATATTCAAAAAATGATTTTATACAAGGGATATATTATGAAGAACGTTTTATTTTTTGACCTTGAAGTCACCATTAAGTCTCATGAAATAAAAGACTTTGGAGCCATACTGTCAAATGGTGAAAAACTTCATACCACATCTAAGGAAGCTTTTTTTAGATTTGTAAAAAAAGCGGATTATTTGTGTGGTCATAATATAATAAATCATGATCTGAAGTTCCTTAAGGTAATAGACTCAACGAGTATGGATAAGGTTATTATAGATACACTATATCTGTCGCCACTATTATTTCCATGCAAGCCTTATCATCACCTAGTCAAAGATGATAAGTTGCATTCAGAACAAATGAATAACCCTTTGAATGATTCGATTCAAGCCCAAAATCTATTATTTGATGAGATTACAGCTTATAACCGCTTGGATGATAATATGAAGAGAATACTAGTAGCGCTATTATCCTCAACCTATGAGTTTAAGGGTTTTTTTGAGTATTTAGGAATAAGTACATATAAAGTTAGTGATAGTCGGACGGTTTTTAAACTAATAAAAGAAAACTTTGACAAAGAGATTTGTGATAATGCAGAAATATTGAATCTTATAATAAACAATCCAATCGAATTGGCCTATTGCTTGTCGTTAATTAATGTTGACGATGAGGCTTCGATTACGCCGCCATGGGTTATGAAGTTATACCCTGAAGTTGATCGAATTATGTACATCTTAAGAGGTAATCCATGTATTGAAGGTTGTCCTTATTGCAATAGTAAACTAGACGCTATTGTTGGACTCAAAGATTTTTTTGGTTATGACTCTTATCGGTCATATGATGGCATTCCATTGCAGGAAAAAGCGGTGACATCAGCGATACAAAATAAATCACTACTTGCAGTATTCCCTACAGGCGGCGGTAAATCAATTACCTTTCAAGTGCCAGCATTAATGGCAGGTCGAGCTACAAAAGGCTTGACGGTTGTTATATCACCACTCCAATCATTGATGAAAGACCAAGTGGATAATCTGGAAGCTTCAGGAATAACGGACTCTGTAGCCATTAATGGTTTGCTTGATCCCATAGAAAGATCAAAGGCATTTGAGCGGGTAGAAGATGGCAGTGCAAAGATTTTATATATTTCCCCTGAGTCATTAAGATCAAGAAGTATTGAAAGAGTCTTGCTGGGCCGAAGAATAGTTCGCTTTGTCATTGATGAGGCACATTGTTTTTCATCATGGGGTCAGGATTTTAGAGTAGATTATCTGTATATTGGTGAGTTCATAAAAACTTTGTGTAAAAAGAAAAATCTTAGTGAGATGATACCAGTGTCTTGCTTTACGGCTACGGCTAAACAAAATGTTGTTGCTGATATAAAAAATTATTTCATGGAAAAGCTTGAGTTAGACCTTGAGATTTTTTCGGCCAGTGCAGCTAGAAGTAACCTTCACTATAAAGTAATACCTTGTACGGAGAGTGCCAAATATGACAAAGTGCGGAATCTAATAGACTCAAAAAAATGTCCAACAATTGTCTATGTGTCTAGAACAAGGTTGGCAACTGAACTAGCTGAAAGGCTTGTAAGTGATGGTTACAGTGCAAAATCTTATCATGGAAAAATGGAAAAACAGGTCAAGAGTGCCAATCAAGAGGAATTTATTAAAGGCGATGTAGATGTTATGGTGGCTACTTCAGCTTTTGGCATGGGTGTTGATAAAAAGGATGTTGGTTTAGTCATCCATTACCAAATATCCGACTCCTTAGAGAACTATGTACAAGAAGCAGGTAGAGCAGGACGTGATGAATCCATTGAAGCAGACTGCTATGTATTGTATGATGACGAGGATCTGAACAGCCATTTCACACTACTGAATCAAACAAAACTTAACATATCTGAAGTGAGTCAAATATGGAAGGCAGTCAAAGAGATTACTAGGTTCAGAACAACCGTCTCTAACTCAGCCTTAGAAATTGCAAGAAAAGCTGGGTGGGATGATAATGTTCATGATGTTGAAACAAGAGTGAAAACGGCCATAGCAACCCTGGAACAAGCTGGCTATGTAAAGCGTGGTCAGAATATGCCACGGGTATTTGCAGATAGTATATTAGCAAATAGTGTAATGGACGCAACAGAGCGGATTCGTAGTTCTAAGAAGATTAATGGAAAAGATGAAGAAAATGCAATAAGAGTCATTAGCTCATTAATCTCAGCTAGAAGTCGGAAGAAGATGTCCGATGAAGTACCAGAAACTCGGATTGACTATATATCAGATCATCTTGGTTTATCTAAAGAAGATGTCATAAAGACAGTTGAACAACTCATAGAAGAAAATATCTTGTCAGATACAAAAGATCTAAGCGCCTATGTCAACGAAGATATGACCCAAGTCAAAGCCTTTAATATGTTCAAAGGGCATAAGGAACTTGAAGAATTTCTTTTGGAGAACATGTCGGAGATCAACAAAGTCATCAATATAAAAGAGCTGAATGAAGCGGCTGAAACAGAAGGTGTGAAGAAGGTAACAACGGATAAGGTTATTACAATTCTTAATTTTTGGACGATTCAACATTGGATCGATAAAGAGACTTCTCGAAGTTCCAAAAATCATTTTAGAATTACATTTAAGTATGATAAAGATGAACTAAAGAAAAAGTTTATTAAGCGTATTGATGTTGCAGACTTTATACTCAGGTACTTATATGAAAAAAGTGAAGATGATGAGGATTCAAAAGTTGTTGAATTTTCAGTGTTAGAATTGAAAAATGCTTATGAATATGAGAATCAACTTCTCTCCATGACGTCATCTATGGAAGAAATCGAAAACACCTTATTCTATTTGTCTCGAATAGGAGCGCTTAAAATAGAGGGCGGTTTTATGGTTATGTATAATGGCTTAAGTATTGAGCGATTAGAACTGGACAATCGAATCCAATATAAAAATGAAGACTATAAAAATCTCAGTAATTTCTATGAGCAAAAAGTACATCAAATTCATATCGTGGGTGAGTACGCTAAAAAAATGCTTCAGAATTATGGCGCTGCCTTACAGTTTGTAGATGATTATTTTCAGTTGAATTATCAAATTTTTCTAGGGAAATATTTTAAAGCTACAAAAGGCGAAGAGATTGGGCGGAATATCACTCCAGAAAAATTCAAGCAACTATTTGCAGACTTGTCACCAACCCAATTAAGTATCATTAATGATAAAGTAACCAAGTATATTGTGGTAGCTGCGGGACCTGGAAGTGGTAAGACACGAATTCTCGTTCATAAGCTTGCAGCATTGTTATTAATGGAAGACGTCAAACATGAGCAACTGTTGATGGTTACCTTCTCAAGGGCTGCTGCAACTGAATTTAAGAAAAGACTAAAAAAATTAATTGGACCAGCTGCCAACTACGTTGATATAAAAACTTTTCATTCTTTTTGTTTTGATCTCTTAGGAAGAGTTGGGGATATTGAAAAATCAGAAAACATCGTCATGGAAACAGCAAAGTTAATCAGAGATGGGGAAGTTGAGTTATCTAGAATTACCAAAACTGTAATGGTAATTGATGAAGCTCAAGATATGGATATTCATGAGTTCAACCTCTTAAGAGCCATGACCCTTCGTAATGATAATATGCGGGTTATTGCTGTAGGGGACGATGATCAGAATGTATTTGCATTTAGAGGATCCAGCTCAGAATATATGAGGATGATTCTAAAGAATAAAGAATCAAAAATGTATGAACTTGTGGAGAATTACCGCAGCAAGGCTAATTTAGTGGAGTTTTCCAATAGGTATGTTGCGGGTATAACAGATAGGATGAAATCAATGCCAATTGTACCTGTACAAAAAGAACCTGGTGTCATCCAGTTAATAAAATATCATCATGATAACCTCATCGATGGAATATCAAAAAAAGTATCGGAAGAAGGTGCCGAAGGATCTATATGTATTCTTACAATGACTAATGATGAAGCACTTCAAATGACAGGTATTTTATTAGACAAGGGGTTTAAAGCCAAGCTGATTCAGAGCAATGAACAATATAAGCTTATGCACCTTGATGAGGTCAGGTATTTTATTGATCAATTACAATTAGGCGAAGGCATACACACCATCGATAATGAGATCTGGAACAAAGCAAAATATTTGTTATCAAGAGAATACGCGCGAAGTGAGAAGCTAAGTGTCTGTTTGAAATTAATAAGAGACTTTGAAACGACTTCAGGAAAACAAAAGTATATATCAGATTTTAAGATATATTTGAGGGAATCCAAGTTGGAAGATTTCTTCGTTGAAGACCATGACGCCATACTGGTTTCCACAATGCATAAAGCAAAAGGTAGAGAATTTGATACGACAATCATTATGCTGAATAATTTCAAGGATAACAGCAGTGAAACAAAAAGACTCTTATATGTGGCGATGACTAGAGCCAGAAAGCATTTGGAAATTCATTATACAGGCGGAGACTTAGAAAGAAGCTTTATATCTATGGGGCTTAATTATACGAATAGCTTGTTTGAAAAAATAACCAATGGTCTTAGTAATAACAAAATATTGGGTTGTCAGTTGATAGAAGAGAAGAACGCGCATAAAACAAGGTCGAAATTAGTACTTCAACTAGGTTATTCAGATGTATTCTTGGATTTTTTTTATGGACCTAATATTAATGAAATGCTAAGTAAGTTACGAAGCGGTGATCCACTGACAGTTGATGATAGAGGTTGTAAAAATCAATTAGGTAGATACATCGTTAGATTCTCACAGAAATTCAAAAGTCAGCTAGATAAACATATAAGTAAAGGCTATAACTTAGAAAAAGCAACCGTACATTTAATCCTCCATTGGAAAAAAGAGGAAGAAGAAGCAAAAGAAACCAGAGTGGTGTTGCCGGAAGTGCATTTGGTGAGGGGGTAGTTGTTAATAGACGTTGTTGCATGCAACTAGATTTCGAAAAGGAGATAGGTATGAAGGATAATTTGTTGAATAAGTTGATTAGGTCAAAAGAAATTATTGATTTGCTCATTGAAGGTGAAAACCCTTTTGAAGAGTCAAAAGATGTCGGTTTTGATTTGATTAATGATATTAGATATATTCGATGGTTACATTTTATGTCCGACTATGTGACAGGTGAAATTCAGAACATAACTCAACGAAAAGGTAATAATGGGTTAAAAAATAGACTCGCATTTAAGATTAGTAAAGAAGAGTTTATGAGTATTAAATTTCCGGACTACGATATTGGTATTTCCCAATTCTGTAAAACTGTAAATGAAATGATTGATACAGATGTTATGGAGCCACTAAAAGCAGTTGATATTAATAGTTTTTTAGTGCAAAAAGGATATCTAAAAAAAGTAATGTACTCGGAGAATAAAATGAGAACTGAGCCAACTGAATTAGGTTATAATAATGGAATGCTACTTCTTGATGGATTTAGTTACGGTAAAAAATTTGTTAAAATAAGTTATGGTGATGAAGGCAAACACTTTTTATTAGTTAGTTTACAAAAAATGTTATCTTTGTAAAATCATGACCTTAAAATGTATAGTGATAATTCATATATTATAAATCATCGCTATTTTATATCTTTTTCAAGGATAAATTGTAAATAAATTATAAAAAATGATAGAAAATTGGCTGTATCGTAACTTATTTCAATATTAAACAAATAGAGGTATATTCAGGAGAAGAACATGAATTTACATGAGATTATCGAAGATGTTTTAAATAATTATATAACAGCAAAGAAAGAAACTTTTGCTAATAATAACATGGCCAAGAAATTAAGAAGTGATTTTCCTCAGATCATTTTTAATAGTTTGCATATTAGCAGAGATGAGTTTGTAGTAACTGGTAGTCCAGGACAAGGGAATTGGGCGACTGTTCCATGGGTCGGTATTTTCAACAAAATGATCACAACTAGCGCAACAAAGGGAGTGTACATTGTTTATCTCTTTGCAAGTGATTGTGAAACCGTATATTTAACACTTAACCAAGGTTGTACGGAATTGAAGAAAAGTCTAGGAAAAAAGAGTGCTGTTATTGAGATGCAAAAAAAAGCAGCCATGGTAATAGACTTAATTCAAGATAGAGGATTTGTGAAAGGGGACTCCATCGATTTAAAAGATAATCATGAGCTACCCTACTTGTATGAAAGAGGAACAATCTTTTATAAAGAATACAAGAAAAATAATTTGCCGAACAATGACGATCTTATATCTGATTTATTGAGTATGAAAGAGATTTACGATGAGTATATTGAAATACAAAAGAGCAAAAATGATAAACCAGAAGATGAAAAAGTTTCAATTAGTGAAAAAGAAGTCGATGATGATAAGGATGTGAGAATTGTGATGAATCATAGTGCTATCTTGGAAAATATACATGCTTTTATAGAAAATAACGGATTTTGCTATGAGCAAGAGATGATAAAAAATCTCTACTTATCATTGAAATCAAAGCCATTTGTAATTCTTGCAGGGATATCTGGCACAGGTAAATCAAAAATTGTTAAGATGTTTTCAGAAGCTATTGGAGCAACAACACATAATGGTCAATATAAGTTGATACCAGTTAGACCTGACTGGTCGGATTCAACGGATTTGCTAGGTCATTTGAATCTTGAAAATAAATTTATTCCTGGAGTTGTAACAGAATTTTTAGAAGAGGCTAATAAAATTGAAAATTTGGACAAACCCTATATTCTTTGCTTAGATGAAATGAATCTGGCTAGAGTTGAGTACTATTTTAGTGATTTTCTCTCGGTTTTAGAAACTCGAGGCATGAATTCAGAAGGCAGAATTGTCTCGGATAAATTATTGTCCAAGTCGTCATTTGGATATAAGGCGAGCGCTATGGAAAAGTATTGTGACCTTCATATTTCAGAAAATGTCTATATCGTTGGAACTGTTAATATGGATGAGACAACTTTTCCATTTAGTAAAAAAGTTCTAGACCGGGCCAATACAATTGAGTTTTCGGATATAGATTTGTCTTTAGGGACAGAGGAATTATCAACGCTAGAGCTAGCTGCAATTCAAGTCAACAATTCCTTCCTGAAAAGTGAATATTTAAAGTTTAGTGATTGTTATAGCGATAATTCAGATGAAATTGATAACCTTATTTTGCTTCTTGATAGAATAAATAATGCATTAAGAATAGTAAATGCACAAGTGGCCTATCGAGTTAGAGATGAAGTCAGCTATTATGTGTCTTATGCAAAAAAATATGATTTGATTTCGTTTGATGAAGCCCTTGACAATGCTTTGCTACAAAAGATTTTACCAAGAGTGCAGGGGAGTTCATTAGTTTTAAGAGGTGTTTTTCGAGAACTATTTAAGATTAGCGCCGGTGGTGATAATTTTGAAGATAATGAATTATTAGAGCAAATAGAAACATTTATGAAAAACTCATCAGGGAAACTACGATTCCCAAAAAGTGCTGCAAAAGTGGCATTTATGTTAAGGAGATTTGAAGAAGATGGATACACTTCTTACTGGCTCTAGTGTTAGTTTATCAAAGGAACAGGAATTGATTTGTATTGAAAATGCGACTTTGGCACTAACTATAAAAGGAAAAGCAAGTCATCCGAATTCAAATATTGAATCTTTGGAGACTATATCAGGTGTTAAAGCTATTTTAGCTGCTGATGATTTTAGTGTGTCAGTATTTCCAGAACATAAGGAAACTATTCATGGGAAAATTCTCGTTAAAAAGATAAAGCCATTATTCTATGAGCAAAGAAATTATGAGATATGTATCGAATATATTAAAGTGAATCCGAATGATAGGGTCATATTCTGGCATGAGAACATTAATATCAGAGAAAAAGTAACAACGACAGGAAAGTTGAATCAAGAGAAGATATCCATCTTATCAGGCGTTATCAACTTTGGTAATGAGATAGGATATAGTAGTCTTTCGGTTCGAGTCAATGACAAAGAGCAAATTAGATTAGAAATTGAAGTGTTTCCTGCAAAACTGGATTATCAAAAAGATTATCAAGCAATGTTGCATGATGTAACAGATGAAGTCTATAATTTGGCTTTTGACTTTATGAAAAAGACTTACCAAAAAATGAATTTAGTTGATAAACATAATAATAGTAATAGCGAATTCTTTAGTATTATAACGTTGATATATGATCATTTTTTACATGCCGTTGATATGATCATTGCGAATGCACATCATGAATTAGAAATCTACTCAGAGAAAGTGCCGGTTCACAAGGTGAAACGCATTGATCAAGCAACAATGAAATGGATGGCAAAACATCCAGAAAAAGCATATAGAACGACAGATGGAAAAGTCTATTTTGAATCGGTTCAAGCAACAAAAAAAAGAGCCACTTATGATACTTATGAAAACAGGTTTGTCAAATTTATCCTGTTGAGCATAAGTCGACGACTTGACAATATAAAAAGCACTTATTCAAAAGTTGTCGGCAATGGACGTAAAAAGGATGTTGAAATTATTAATCAACTTAACAAGATGATGAATCAAATATATCGAAGAACCGAGTTTTCTTTTTTTAGTCAGGTAGGGAACTTAAGTGACAATAGAAGTATGTCCTTAGTGTTTGCTATGACTCCAGGTTACAAGGAGATTTATAAGTACTTTTTGATGTTAAAAAAGGGATTATCTTTGCACGGAGAGTTATTTCATATGTCGATGAAGGAAACTGCTCTTCTTTATGAATACTGGTGTTTTATTAAATTGAATCAAATACTAAAAAGTGGAATAGGATTGTCTGGACAACAGAAATATCACCTAGTTAAGCAGGATGTTCTCAAAGTTGACCAGTCAGGATTAAGCGTTACCTTAAAAAAGGGTGCTCCATCGAAAGTTGAATATTTAAACCCTACTAATGGAGAAAAGATTGAATTATCTTATAATCCCAAAGTATCAAAACTGCCGACAATAACTCAAAAGCCCGATAATATTTTATCATTGTTAAAAAGAGAAAATGGACGCAAGTATGAATATGTTTTTGATGCAAAATATCGTGTCAATATGGCCGTAAAAGGCAGTGACTATGAAAGAGATTTTAGAACACCGGGACCTGAAGTAGATACAATAAATGCTATGCATAGATATCGGGATGCCATAGTATGCGGAAACGGAATGGATAAACCCTATGAGCGCCGTATGTATGGAGCGTATGTTCTTTTTCCTTATGATGATGAAACAAAATATAAAGATCACAAGTTTTATCAAAGCATTGAGACCATGAATATTGGGGGTCTTCCATTTTTACCGGGGACAACAACCCTTGTCGAAAAGTTTTTGGATGAATTAATTCTCGATTCTGCTGATTCGGCTTTTGAAAGGGCTACGCTACCTAGTGGTATTGAAGAAAAACTGGAACGTGTAAATCTTAAAGACAGAAATGTACTCGTGGGATTACTGAACGAAAAAGAACAGTTGGCTCAATGCTTAAAAAACAAGTTTTATCATATTCCGGCAAAATTAATTGCTGATGATAGCTTTCCGTTTGAGTATGTTGCAATTCATCAAACAAAAGAGCTCTTTGGTAAAGATGCAGGAATAATGCATTATGGAAAAATAAAAAAATATAGTAGGCGAAAACGATCTGATATTAAAGAAATCCCAGTTTCAAGAAGGAATAATGGCGATGAGTTGTATTATTATTTTGAAATTATTGAATGGATACAACTAGAACAGAAGATCGAAGTAGACCGCATGAGGCGAAGTTACTATACTAACATTCATTTGCTTGAGAATTGTAGCAATCGACCGGAATTATCTCTGACATCGATAGAGCAGTTGAGATTGTATAAAGAACTTAAGAGATTATCTGATTCGGTGATTATAAAGGATGACAATAATATTATCAATGGTTTTGAATTCAATGGAAGTTATATTTCCTTTGATGGAAATGAAATAACAGTATTATCCCAAAGTGGTAAAATTAACAAATATAAGGCCGCCTATTGGTCTAAGAGCATGAAGGCTACATTTGATGAAATAAAGGTTAATGTAGATTGTGAATAAAACTTACATAAATACGAATATTCTTTGACTAGTTGAAAATCCAAAAAGCATTTTATAGTAAGTTAGTATCCGTAGAACTCTAACAAAAAGGAGCCACCATGTCAATCAACTACTACAACACAAACGCTAAAAACTTCATAAACAACACCTTCAACCTATCCATGTCAGATCTAATGGATGAATTTCTAGCTTTCATTCCAGACAAAGGAATTATCCTAGATCTTGGCTGTGGTTCTGGTCGGGATTCTGTGGAGTTCCAGCGCCGTGGCTACGAAGTGGTCGCGGTGGATGGTTCACAGGCGATGATTGACCATGCAGCTAAGTTCCTTGGCAGTCATGCAGTGTGTTCGACTTTTGCTGACTATGAGACGGATATCAGGTTTCATGGCATATGGGCACTTGCTTCATTGCTTCATGTGCTAGAGGAAGATATGGCTCAGGTGATTCGAAAATACCTTGGTCTATTGGTAGATGAAGGTATTTTCTTAATGTCTTTTAAGAACCGTGATATGAATTATGAAAAGGATGGACGCATATTCACATGCTATACTAAGGATAAGTTAGCAAGTCTATTATCTGAAGTTGGGTCCTTAGATGTGATTAAGTTTTTTGAAACTGTGGATAGACGTGAGGACCGACATGACGAGAAGTGGATAAGTGTAATCATTAAGAAATCAGCAAGAGATATGACCAAGGAATAGATGAGTTTTAGAATGCGTGATGGAAGTGGGGTGGCAGAATGCAACTGGATATGAATCGACAGGAAGCCATATGGCTTGAGAGAATGTTGGAGAGATCTAATATGGTAACCAGTTATAAAGCCTATTGGATGATAGGTGTGCTGGAAGAGATTATTGAAGGCCATGATGTGATAGATTTTGATAAAGTGGTTTCACGAATGATTACCAATGCATGGTATCCAATCATTCAGTATAAGTTGAACTTCGGTTTTCAAGACCAACTCGGTAAGGTAATCCATTATATCAATGATACTTATCATTATGGCGCAGAGATCAAAAAAACCAATTTGTTGAATCTATTATGCTTTTCATCAGAGTTGTTAGGCGACACTACCTTACAAAACATGAAGAAGGCATTTTATAACATGGTCCCTTATAGATTGCTATCTCCTTTTTTTAGAGAAAAAACAAAAGGTCTAAAAGATCAGAAGAAGAATCGACTTATCACACAGCTATCTCAAGATAGTCAGGATTGTTTTTATAAAATTGATGAGCCAAATAAAATGATTATCGTCAACCCTCACTGGACGGATTACATTAATGAGAATCAAGCAGTGATCAAAGGCTGGCTTCAGAATAAGTTAATCATATACCTTCAAGTCAAAAACCCAAGTGTGCCAAGCATCCCATTTAAGCTTGAACCTCCAAGTAGTCGGAATCTTACCAAAGCGACGAATTACTGGAAAAGATTCAATATGGTTGAACCTATTAAAGACATCTATACAGGCAAGCCATTAACTTCAGAATACTATGAAGAACTAGGTGCCTTTAGTATCGATCATTTTATTCCATGGAGCTTCGTCTTACATGATGAATTATGGAATCTAATGCCAACCTTCAAGCACATCAATAGTTCAAAGAGTGATAAACTTCCATTATTGGACAAGTATTTAATGGAATTTTGTGACCTTCAATATAGAGCCATTAACTACATGAAGCAGTCCACTTCCAATCAAAAAATACTTGAAGATTACTTAACCATTGGTGGTAGTGACACAACGGCCTCTATCATAAAAAAAGGCAGTTATGTCGATCAAGTAATCTTTACAGAATCCATTAAATCAGCTCTAATGCCAATCTATCAGATTGCTTATAACCAAGGGTTTGAGGTATGGGAACATGGATCTTTATATTAACTACTGATTTTCTTAAAGGTAGTGGCGTTATAATGGGTGCATTAATCATTATTTCACTTTTGAAAAAATAAAGCAGGTTATTATAAAAGAAGATATTGTATCAACAGAGGATTTAGCCCCAGAAGGTTTAATGTTTTGTGAAGCAATCCACAGGAGGCATAAAATGACTAACAAATCGATAGAAGCTACGCAAACTAAGAATCATCAAAATATGAGCCTAACCCCAAAGAAATCAGATATCATATATATAAGAAGAGCTCATTATCATGAAACAGATCAAATGGGCATTGTACATCACTCGAATTTCATTAAATGGTTTGAAGAAGCAAGGATACATCTGATGAAGGCAATAGGAACTTCATACAAAATAATGGAAGAAGAAGGGGTTATAAGTCCAGTGGTTAGCATGTTCTGTGAGTACAAGACCATGGTTGGATTTGATGATGAAGTCTTCATTCATATCGAAATAATAGACTATAATAGTATAGCGTTCAAAGTGAAGTATAGAGTAACCAACGATGATGAATCAATTAGTTATGCAGTTGGTGAGAGCAAGCATTGTTTTTTGAGTAAAGAGATGAGAATCATCGCCCTTAAGAAGAGTCATCCGCATATTAATGAAATATTCATGGCCGAGTTTACTAAGAACTCTTAGTAAGAATTATATTATCGACTATCTGTTAAGGCAAAAAGGGGTTACATTTTTAGTCACAAGACAAAAGATGGCCATGCAAGCCCATTCATCTTCAGGGGCAAAGCCGACCATGTAAGCTATTCTGGTTCCAAGTCAGTCAGCTTCGTATGGGAGCTTGAAGCACCAATGCCTGCAAGATTCTGAAGAGAATCTTAACCTTGCCAACTAATTTCATGTTAACCGAAGGAGATCTTATGTCCATCCATGTTGTTGCTGCTATTATTAGAAATAAAGAAAATCAGATACTAATCGCTAGGCGTAGGGAAGGGAAATCTCTAGCTGGGTATTTTGAATTCCCAGGTGGAAAAGTAGATGAAGGAGAATCTCATGAAGTGGCTCTTATTAGGGAGATCTACGAAGAGTTGGGACTACATATTGAAGTGGGTACATTCGTTAAAAAATCTGAATACAACTATGAGTTCGGAACAATTCATTTGCATGGATATGATTGCTCGATTATAGGAGAGATACCGGACAAGATCGATTCAATTGACCATGACCAAGTGCTATGGGTTGAAACAGATGAATTAGTGAGATATAGATTTGCACCTGCTGATATACCGATTGTCGCGGTATTAGGTGGTTAATGGTGAAGAGTATTTGCTTACAAGCGAATGGTATGAGCGGAATAAATCATACTATAATTTTTGGTTGAATAGCTTAGGTTATAAGTAAAACATTACCATTTTCCATTGATTATTAAAAGATGTCTTATATAAGGAGATGCAGCAATATGAATGAACACGATGATTTAATTAAAGAATTGGAAAATATAGTGGAACAGGACTATGAAAAATTTTATGCCATCGTTTATCGTATTACTGAATCTCATCAAGACACAGAGGATGTTCTCCAAAACAGTTTCCTAAAAGCTTATAAAAATCTGAAGAACTTTAGAAAACAATCAAAATTATCGACCTGGTTTTATCGTATAGCTATTAATGAAAGTTATCGATATATGCAGTCATGGAATAAATTACCTGTTATTGCAATCGTTGAAGATTTGAATATAAATGAAACAACTTTCTTTGGGAATTTAGAATATGATGAAAATTTTGCAGATGTATTAATTGTAGAAGAAATGCGTGAAAAATGTATACGTGGCTTTTTGAAATGTGTTCCACAGAAGATGCGTGTTGTTTTTTTGCTTAAGACGTGCATTGATCTTAAAAACAAAGAAATTGCTGAAATTCTTGAAATCAAAGAAAATAATGTAAAAGTACTTCTCCATAGAGCCAGAAAACAACTTAAAGAGATGTTTGAATACCGCTGTAACTTAATTGATTCGAGTAAACCCTGTAAGTGTTATCTATGGATTAAATATATGAAGGATCATGATTATCCTATTCCTGAAGGACACAATCAATATAAGAACAACGAATTACTTACGATCCATTTTAAGAATATGTCCAAACTCAAAAAAATGCATTATTTATTTCAGGTGGAAAATACAATGGATAAAGATACTTTTATAGCAAAAATAAAAACTTTATCGGAAATTTTGTAACCTTAGGATTCTTCTATGTGTCTACGCATTGTAAACATTATTAGAATAGGAGGATTCAAATGAATTCAAGAATTGTAGCACCTTGTGGTATTGATTGTTTTAACTGTGAGTTGTATGAATCAAATGTGACAGAAGTTCTTAGAGAGCGGATATCTACAAATCTCAAGATCCCCAAAGAGTTAGTAACTTGTAAAGGGTGTCACGACGGTAACCAATGTCTGTTCCTTGATTTGCAGGGTAAAACCTGTGAGACGTTAGCCTGCGCCAATGATAAAGGTGTTGACTATTGTTTTGAATGTGATACTTTTCCTTGTAAACTTCTTATGCCATTAGCAAATGGCGCTGATCGTTTTCCCCAAAACATGAAAGTGTATAACTTATGTATAATGAAACGAATAGGCGTAGAAGCATGGGCAGATGAGGCTTTGGACATCCGCAAAATCTATTTTGGCAAAGAACTTGAAATCGGAAAAGGTGGTTGTTAATAGATGTGAAAGTAGGATAAGATGGAAAAACTAAGATTTGCTACAATTGGAACTAACTT
>NZ_JARGDP010000130.1 GCF_029210395.1 Petrocella sp. FN5
TTCCAAATAATAATACTATAAAGCTTTATAACATGCTTCTATCTTTTTTCTGTCTTTAATATTATTTCTACGCATGCTTTTTCAACTCCTTTTATGTATATCATCGTGAAATGAATACTCTTGTTAAACAGAGCCATGAATCCGGTCAGTGCTGAGCCATCTTTCCATTTTGAATTGGTCCAGTACTATATAACTAGACTTATCCTTTTTTGTCTTGGTAAATATTCTTTTTATGTAATGCAATATGTAAAGGGTGTTCCTCTGCTTACGCAGCAAGCCCTTGACATATTACATTACATAAAATACTTTCTTTATTAGGCAAAAATAATCCATGGTTCTTTCTAACTTATAATTTGTATACACCTTCAAAGTTACATATATTTTTAGTATCTAGAATTAATTTACCCTTAACAGTATCCATATTATCTCTAATATGATCATGTGCTGTGATTATAACCAGAATCTCTATTTCGTTGATAAAGTCTTCGAAGTTCATAAACTGATGATCAACGATTCGTTCGTTAATGAAGGGGTCATATACTTTTACCCCATATGCTAAGTGTTCATCCATTTTTTCAAGTAATTGAAGCGTTGGGCTTTCTCTTGTATCATCTACATTTTCTTTATAAGCAATTCCATATATGCCAACCTTTGATATGTCTGTCAAATTATGTTCTGTCATAATATCTCTAATTCTTCCAAGGATATGTGCTGGCATAGAATCATTTATCTTCCTTGCAGTTAGAATTAAGTTTGTAAGATCCGGGTAATCTCCAACTAAAAACCAAGGATCGACAGATATACAATGCCCTCCAACACCTGGACCTGGTTGAAGAATATTGACTCTAGGATGCTTATTAGCAATACGAATGATTTCGTAAACATCCATATCGTCAGCTCTACATATTTTTGCTAATTCATTTGCAAAAGCAATATTTACATCTCTAAATGTATTCTCAACAACCTTTGACATTTCAGCAGACCTAATATCCGTTACAACAATTTCTGATTTGCAGAAAGCTGAATATAGCTCTTTAACTTTCTCGCCTATAGCTGTGTCATCTGCACCAACCGTTCTTGCGTTGTTTTCAAGTTCATAGATCATATTTCCTGGGATAATTCTTTCAGGTGCATGAACAAGATGAACATCTTCTCCAATAGTAATCCCTCTTCCTTGAATTACCGGTCTAACATATTTATTAATCGATCCTGGTGATATCGTTGATTCAATAATAATTACAGCACCTTTTTCGCAAACATCTAGAACTTTATTAACAGCTGCTATCACATATTTAGGATCCAACTTCTTACTTGAGTTTATATAAGGTGTTGGTACTGCAATGATATAGGTATCTGTTTTTTGATACTCTGTTGTGAATTTAATTCCACTCTCAATAGCAGCATCAAACAATTCCTCCAGCCCTTCTTCTTCAAAAGTAAGCTTCCCTCGTGAAAGTGAATCAATAAGTTTTTCATTTAAGTCCGTTCCAACAATCTCAACCCCACTTTTTGCAAACATTAAAGCGGTTGGAAGTCCGATGTAGCCTAATCCTATTATGTTTATCATAACAATCTCTCCTTAATTTTTGATAGATATTTTGTATATTATTATAAAATTAAATAAATAAATAATCGTAAAAGTTATACTTATAATGCTTAAATAGCCTATAATTTCTAGTTCTAAATAATTAGCAATTATATAAGTTATTATGGAAATAAAAATAAATAAAATTTGTATTATAAATTCATAATTTTGCTTCTGAGCTACAAGTAAACCTACTGATATTGAGGAAACTATAAATCTAACTCCAAACATTGGTGAAAGGATTTTTATATATTTTCCTGCCTCTCTCCATTCGTCCCCAAATACTAAGGTTACAAGAGGAGGTACTATATATATCATTGTAGCTACCATCGGTAATGCTAAAATAGAAAGAAAAATAACTGTCTTTTTAAACGATTTGAAAAACTGCCCTGTTCTATTATATTCTCGGGAAGCATCTTCATAGAATACTTTAGAGACATTTCCACTAATAATTGATAATGGTATTCCAAGTACTCGTAATGACACTGAATAAAGCCCCACTACTCCCATTCCAAAAAGCATTTCAATAAATATTGTTATGGATGCGTAGGAAAAGCTATTTGCAAAAAGTGCTGGTGCTGAGAATATTGGTTGTTTCTTATGTAATATAGCAACTTCTAAAACGTCTTTTGCTTGAATATTCTTTATTTCATTGAAATTTGTAAATAACGATTTTGCTTGCCTTTTAATTCCTATAAATTGTCCAAAAGTATATGGTATTAATAATCCCAATACTTTTATGTTTAGAATACTAAATATTATTGCTCCAAAGTTTTGAGTGGCTGATCTAAAAATATATAAAGATGACATAAGTACATACTTTTTCTCTCTATTATTGTAAGCATTAAGTACATTTATTAAACCATATGAGAAAATTATTAGAAATAGAATTATTATAATATTATTATTAATCAATGTTTTAGTTGAAAAAAAGTTAAAGTAAACACCATACCCAAAACTTATAAGTATTGATAAAATAGACGATACAATCAATGATAGTTTAATCAGAGCAAATACCTTTTTCTCATCTTTTTCTGTAACAATTGACATATCGTATCTTCCATTAATAATAGCCATGAATATATGTGATATCGACATTATATAAGTATAGGCTCCAATTTCTTCTGGTGAATAAAGTCTCGTTAATATAGGTGCGGATATGATTATAATCATTTGTGCAATTATTGAACCTGATGTTAATATACTAATTGATTTTATAAAAGTACTGTTTCTTTGATTTATCATTTTATCTCACTTTCAACAACAGAGTTCCACCCAATTGTATTAATGTTGTTATATAATTCATTTTTTAATACCTTTATATATCCACTATAGTCCAGATTACTCATCTAAACGTATAATCTACATTAACTATATGATCTTTATCATTTTTATCTATGTACGAATGAAATCCAACAATACGGAAACAATTGGTATCAAAATATGATAATTT
>NZ_JARGDP010000131.1 GCF_029210395.1 Petrocella sp. FN5
TAATCAAATTATTAGTTCAAGCTAATAAGAGCATAGGGTGGATGCCTTGGCACTAGGAGCCGAAGAAGGTCGCGATAAGCTGCGAAAAGCTTTGGGTAGGCGCAAATAGCCGATGATCCAGAGATTACCGAATGGGGAAACCTGGCTGGGAAGATCCCAGTCACTGCATGGTGAATACATAGCCATGCAGGGGGAACTCGGGGAACTGAAACATCTAAGTACCCGAAGGAAGAGAAAGAAACATCGATTACCTAAGTAGCGGCGAGCGAAAGGGTAAGAGGCCAAACCAAAGGACCTAGTCCTTTGGGGTTGTGGACTGCAGACGGTATTAAGAAGATTTAACCGAAGTGTTTTGGAAAAGCACGTCAAAGAGGGTGAAAACCCCGTAGGTGAAAAGTCGACTTAGCCAGCAGGATCCAGAGTAGCACGAGACACGTGGAACCTTGTGTGAAGCAGGGGGGACCACCCCCCAAGCCTAAATACTACCTAGTGACCGATAGCGCATAGTACTGTGAAGGAAAGGTGAAAAGAACCCCGGGAGGGGAGTGAAAAAGAACCTGAAACCCTATGTTTACAAGCAGTGGAAGCACGTTAAGGTGCGACCGCGTACTTTTTGTAGAACGGTCCAGCGAGTTACTTATACTGGCAAGGTTAATGACTTAAGGTCAGGAGCCGAAGGGAAGCCAAGTCTTAATAGGGCGTTAAGTCAGTGTGAGTAGACCCGAAACCGGGTGACCTATCCATGGGCAGGTTGAAGTTACCGTAAAAGGTAATGGAGGACCGAACCCACGCATGTTGAAAAATGCGGGGATGACCTGTGGATAGCGGAGAAATTCCAATCGAACCCGGAGATAGCTGGTTCTCCTCGAAATAGCTTTAGGGCTAGCCTTGAAATAGTCTAATGGAGGTAGAGCACTGAATTGCCTAGGGGGCCTCACAGCCTACCGAAGCATATCAAACTCCGAATGCCATATAGATGTTTTTCAGGAGTCAGACTATGGGAGATAAGTTTCATAGTCAAAAGGGAAAGAGCCCAGACCACCAGCTAAGGTCCCAAAGTGTGCATTAAGTGGAAAAGGATGTGAGATTTCACAGACAACTAGGATGTTGGCTTAGAAGCAGCCATGCATTCAAAGAGTGCGTAATAGCTCACTAGTCGAGAGATCTTGCGCCGAAAATGTCCGGGGCTAAAATGCACCACCGAAGCTGTGGAAAGCACTTATTTAGATAAGTGTTTTGGTAGAGGAGCATTCTTAACACGACGAAGCTGTACCGTAAGGAGCAGTGGAGAGTTAAGAAGAGAGAATGCTGGAATGAGTAGCGAGAGAGAAGTGAGAATCTTCTCGGCCGAATATCTAAGGTTTCCAAAGTAAAGCTGATCTTCTTTGGGTAAGTCGGGACCTAAGGTGAGGGCGAAAGCCGTAGCCGATGGACAACTAGTTGAAATTCTAGTACTACGTATGAACAGAACTGTGGGGACACAGAAGGATAGGGAAAACTGGGAATGGAAAAACCAGTGCAAGCACAAAGCTTGGTTGATAGGCAAATCCGTCAACTAAAAGGCGAAGTGTGATGCGGATCGAAATTAAAGTAGAGAAGTTCCTAAATCCATACTGTCAAGAAAAGCCGCTATTGCTTCATACGTACCCGTACCGCAAACCGACACAGGTAGATGAGGAGAGAATCCTAAGGCCGACGGGAGAAGCGTTGTTAAGGAACTCGGCAAAATGACCCCGTAACTTCGGGAGAAGGGGTGCCTACGCAAGTAGGCCGCAGAGAATAGGCCCAAGCGACTGTTTAGCAAAAACACAGGTTTATGCAAAACCGAAAGGTGAAGTATATGAGCTGACGCCTGCCCGGTGCTGGAAGGTTAAGGGGAGTGCTTAGACTTTAGTCGAAGGTGCGAACTTAAGCCCCAGTAAACGGCGGCCGTAACTATAACGGTCCTAAGGTAGCGAAATTCCTTGTCGGGTAAGTTCCGACCCGCACGAAAGGCGTAACGATTTGGGCACTGTCTCGACAACGCGCCCGGTGAAATTGTAGTACCGGTGAAGATGCCGGTTACCCGCGACAGGACGGAAAGACCCCGTGGAGCTTTACTCTAGCTTGATACTGGGATTCGATATTACATGTACAGGATAGAAGGGAGACTTAGACCTATGGACGCCAGTCTGTAGTGAGTCGTTGTTGGGATACCTTCCTTGTAGTATTGGGTTTCTAACCTAGCACCGTGATCCGGTGTGGGGACAATGTCAGGTGGGGAGTTTGACTGGGGCGGTCGCCTCCGAAAGTGTATCGGAGGCGCTCAAAGTTCATCTCAGAATGGTTGGAAACCATTCGTAGAGTGCAAAGGCATAAGATGGATTGACTGTGACACCGACGGGTGGAGCAGGTAGGAAACTAGGACTTAGTGATCCGGTGGTATGAATGTGGGATTGCCATCGCTCAACGGATAAAAGCTACCCCGGGGATAACAGGCTTATCACTCCCAAGAGTTCACATCGACGGAGTGGTTTGGCACCTCGATGTCGGCTCATCGCATCCTGGGGCTGTATTCGGTCCCAAGGGTTGGGCTGTTCGCCCATTAAAGCGGTACGCGAGCTGGGTTCAGAACGTCGTGAGACAGTTCGGTCCCTATCCGTCGTGGGCGCAAGATATTTGAGAGGAGCTGTCCTTAGTACGAGAGGACCGGGATGGACTGACCTCTGGTGTATCTGTTGTCTTACCAAAGGCATAGCAGAGTAGCCATGTTGGGAAGGGATAAACGCTGAAGGCATCTAAGCGTGAAGCCCCCCTCGAGATAAGATATCTCATCCAGAAATGGAGTAAGACCCCTGGAAGACTACCAGGTTGATAGGTTAGGGGTGTAAGCACGGTAACGTGTTCAGCTGACTAATACTAATAGGTCGAGGGCTTGAACTAAGAAAGTGATTATAAAGATTAGAGCTTAAGATTAAAATATGTGCATGTAGCAAATCGATGTTAACAATCTCTTATGCGGTTTTCAGTGTTTGTAA
>NZ_JARGDP010000132.1 GCF_029210395.1 Petrocella sp. FN5
GTTTTATGATGACTTAAATTCTTAGGGTACTAAAACTTGCATTGGCTGGATCTAATACGGTACCTTGTTTTATGATGACTTAAATTCTTAGGGTACTAAAACCTCAAATCGTCATTCTTGATCTTTGTATTCCCTACTAAAACAGTTACTTTCTAATAAAATTATACCATTTATTCACCGCTTTGTATATATTCTAAAGCCAGTAAATTAGGCACTTTAGCATGTTCTGTCACAATATTTTCTGATGAATTAATCATCTTTAGAATCACTTGAGATTCAACGTCTAGAAGTTGATCTTTGTAACCAATCTTATGAATTATTGGTGTTATAAGTCGAATGAGTTCCTCATCATTTAATTCCTTATGATATGGATAATGGTTGACAATAAAAGTTTTCAATTGTTCAAAAGAGTCAACGTTAAAAGTAAAGTTGTTCACTACATTTATAGACTCAATTAGCTCTTGATCGATTGAAATATAGCCTTCTTTACTGGTCGTCAATATGAATGCAAAATCGTGTTGAGTAGTAACAACTCGTAATTGATTTATGAAGTATATGTAATCCTTCACATCAAGCATTCTATCAATATTATGAAAGATAATCATCCTTTTTATAGGGTCATGTTCATTAATCTTTTGCAATAGTTCTATATACGTCATTAATTTATCAATAATTGGTATATTGATTTGCGGCTGTTCATTTTGTCCTATTAGCTTCATTGATAACTGATTCTTTAATAAGGACATCAATTCATATTCTATTAATTCAATATCTAAGCCCATACTATTCAATTGGATATAGTTCTTTATTTCATTGCCAAGATTAAGCAATTCATCATTAAGTTTCTGCAAAGCATAGCTCACATTTATATTAGATAGTGCATAATTTACATAATCTACTAAAAGACACGATTTCTGTTGGCTTAACTCATAATATAAGTCATTCATAGTTCTAAGAATACTACAATGATAATAACTTCTTCCAACCGCTAATCCATCTAGCAAAATATTGTTTTCTTGCTTGTACTCATCGTCGCTATACTTGTATTTCGAGAAATGCTTCGTAAGGCTATTTATAATATACTCTTTTGTCGAATCATTCATTCCTACAATTTGTGTAATACTTCCCAATTCAAGATCCTGAAGACAACCATTGGTCATTCTTACTGATAATAAGCTCATAAGAAAATCATCCTTTCCACACCAACCATTTGCTCTGTATGACTTTTGGTCCCAATTATAATCTTCATATCTTCATATTGTTTCTCCGTAATAGCTACCAATCGTATGTGTCCATTCGGAGGTGCTTTCTGATCCAACTTTGAAGACATTCTATTTGAATAGTCTCTGCTTGGACAAGTACGCATATACACAGAATATTGAAGCATAATGAAGCCTTCTGATATGAGTAACTTTCGAAATCTTCTATAAGCCTTTCGTTCATTTGGTGTTTCAGTTGGTAAATCAAACATACATATTAAACGCATCACTTTATACCTCATGTCTCCCCCAAATAATCATCAAAATCAAAATTGTTGACGTAAGTGAAGTCTTGATTTTTTATTGCATCACAAATATCACCTATATATTCATCCAGTGCGTTGGCTAAATACTGTTTCTTGTTTTTATAGAAGACTTTATGATTTACGATATTAACTAGTGCCTGGCGGTGTTGATAAGTGAATTGCTTTTCATTACATAGAAGTCCATAAACATAATAGTCAACAAATGGTCTTAGCGGTTCAATAAGGTCATCTACTAAGTTGAATTGATTATATTCACTTCTATGGTGCAAACCCAGCATTGTATTAAGTCCATATCCCACACACAATCTAGCAATATAAGACCTTAGAATGGTATACCCATAATTGAGTCCTGAATTCATAAGTATACTGTCATCACCTCTAGAGAAACTTTTACCCATCAAACGATTAAAATAAACCTTAGCACCATGTGCTTCACGATTGCTAGAATCACCTGATTTAACATCAAGTGTAAATGCTTTAATCTGATCAGTGATATTATCTTCATAACCAAGTTTACTTAGCATTTTAGACTGATTCATTAATTTGGCTATCACAATTTTGCACCAAAAGTCTTCTTTTATGTCTTGAGTTAACGCTACTTGCTGTGCAATTACTTTGCTCGCTCTACTATGATTGCAGAAACCTGTAAATATACCTATCGGCATATGGTCCAGTCCACATATAATTAGACATACATTCTCTTTAGCAATCATATTAAGTACTCGTGTAGAAAGGCTCGTATTGTGATTGTCAATGACAATTGTGGATATATCTCTTAATGGTATACTTATTGACTTTTCGCTAATCTGAATCATTAGATTGTCTAATTTGTATCTTATTATTGCATCACTTTCAATTAGTATCACTCTAAAAGCCATAATACCCCCTTTATTTTGATAAAAGAAAAAAGACACCCGTCGGTGTCTTTGAATCCGGCATAAAGCCTTATTTTAGTAGGTCCTAAAAACTTAAGTCATCACAAAAAAGTTTTGTACCTGACTTAAGTTTATACTTATCAACTTAAGTTGTCAAGCTTAAAGATAATACTAAAATTTTCTTTAGTGGTATAATGCTTATTGCCCAAGACATCCGTATTAATTTTTACTATTTTTTTTGTTTTACTAAGACCGACAAAGTTTTGTTTGTCAAAATTCGCAGCCGCCACCGGCTTAGTTTCAATGTAATTCCTCTTGCGAGGCATCGTTCTTGATAGATACCGCTCAATCTTTTCAATACCGTCTTTCTCATATAACACAATATCATTTTTGTATAGAGAAAATATAAACTTAACACCTCTTATTTTAAGATCTACTAACTTATTTCCTTCATCAAGAATCCCTTCTTTTACTAATACATTACAGTAGCTTTCTTCATCTAGGACGTATCCTTCTTTTGAGAAGTTAAAGTTGGCATACTTAATTCCAGCTAAATGATAAGTAC
>NZ_JARGDP010000133.1 GCF_029210395.1 Petrocella sp. FN5
ATATTTTATGATATTGTGTTGTTTAAATAGTTAAAAAAGTGTTAAGAAATCAGAGAGATCAGAGAATGGAGAGTGCTATGAAAAAGAGAATTATTTCAGCTTTATTTGTAATGACGATGATGGTGACAATGGTAATGGAAGGATTACCAGTTCATGCACAAGGGCAAGCAAGTAATATTATTAGTGCTACAGAAGGTAACACGACCTTTTACATTACCAAGGACAACGGTCTATGGGGCTATGGTGATAATTATTTTGGTCAAATAGGCAATGGATTCAAACAAGATTTTGTAGCAGTACCCTATAAGATTATGGATAATGTTAAGTCTGTGGCAACCAATCAAGGGAACACATTTGCGGTGAAACATGATGACTCACTTTGGTGCTGGGGTTCTAATACCAATTCGGTTTTCGGCAATGATGCCACAAGAGAAATACTAAGACCAATAAAAATAATGGATGATGTTAATATGGTATCGGCTCATAGGGGTTACGCTATGGTTATTAAAACAGATGGCTCTCTTTGGATTGCAGGTGCGAACATGCCAAACCTAAGCAATGATATATTAAATGAAGAAGCGAATAAAAGAGTATATACTCAAATTATGAAGGATGAAACCTTTAAATACATCAGTGCAACCCAGTATGGGGCATTTCTTATCAATGAGAATAACGAATTATGGGGCTTTGGAAGAAATAATAATAGTGTCTTAGGATTAGGCCATGATGAAGAAGTGACAATACCGACTAAAATTATGAACGATGTGGAATATGTAGCCGGTGGTGGCTCTAATGTTGTTGTTGTAAAAAAAGATGGTTCTTTATGGGTTGTTGGACAGGATACAGATGGTGAAGTAACTAAGAAGATGGACAATGTTTTATATGGGTTTACAACGTCTAATGGAAAATCCTTCTTTGCTGTAAAAAGGGACAATACCCTATGGGGCTGGGGAGGCGAAAGATATTTTGATCAAATGATGTCAGATTATAAGAGTGAGCCTAGACTGATTATGAGTGGTGTATATTTTGCCTCAGCAGGCACACGACATTTAATTGCAGCAAAAACAGATGGAACCCTTTGGAATGGTGGCGAGAATTACAACGGTGGTATTTTAGGAAAAGAAACCAAAAAAACTTCTCCAAGATACCCTATGGAAAAAGCAGTTGACAATATTAAAGATGCACCAGCACCATGGGCATTAGCAGAAGTAAGAGAAGCCGAATTTAGAAAGTTAGTACCACCAGAGATGCAAAGTGAATACTCAAAAACGGTTACACGAACAGAATTTTGTACCTTAGCGGTTATCATGATTGAACAAGCCAATGAAATGACAGTTGAAAAATATATTCAAAGTAAAGGCTTATCATTACCCGCGGTATCTCCTTTTGAAGATATTAATGGTTTAAGCGAAAGAGCTAAAAATGATATATTAGCAGCCTACACATTAGATATAGTCAATGGAACATCAGCGACTACCTTTGATCCGAATAACCCAATTACTAGAGAACAAGCAGCTAAGATGCTTACAGCGACAGCGACAGCTTTAGATGAAAATACAAGCGCAGAGGTACCAAGTTTTGCTGATGCCGAAGCGATTGCTAACTGGGCTAAACCTTATATTGGCTATGTCTTTAATGCCAAGGTAATGACAGGTGTGGGCAATGAGCGGTTTGATCCAAGAGGGGGATATCAAAGACAACAAGCCTATATGACGCTGTTAAGATTGTATAAAGAAATAAAAGGAATATAGTAAGTGCCAATGAGGATGCCGAAAAAGTGTTTTGTTATAAGATGAGACTTTTTAGCATCCTCTTAGTATAAAAACAAAACAATAAAGTAGAGGGTGAAGTTAATATGAAATTTAAGATATTAATATTAGTGTTAATGTTAGGATTAATAATGTTGACAGGTTGTAAAAAAGAAACTACATCAGTAAAAAATGAGCAAGTAGATCATAATCTAACAGAGGAAAATTCAGCAATTGTAGAAGTTGGAAATGTAGAAAAAGAGAATAATAATACTTCCACTAAGGCACTTAAACCAGAACATCAGTCTTTGGCAGATGAAATTGCTTTGGCCATTGAGAAAGGTTATAAATTTGACATGGGAGAAGTGATTTCTCGTCAAGGTGACTATTTTCTTCAGGGAAGCCAAGAAGCTATGGTTTTTCAAATTGGAAAAATAGAAGGAAAAAGATATACAGTACAAACAATAAATGGTCAATACGGTACGATTTTTGAAAATGATTTTTTTGATGATGAGATGGGTCTCAAATTGGAAAGGCTAATACATAAATTAGACGCTTACTCTAATAATTCGTTGTATGCTGAAAATGAATTTCATGACTGGGTTGTAAAGGAAGTAGATTTCGATTCAGATGGAGACAAGACAGTTGTTAAAGTAGAAACACAGTCTGATGGAAAGCCAGATGAGGAGCATACAATTGAGAATTACACAATCGTTGATGGTTTGTTGGAAAGCTATAGCGTATCTTCAAAATATATTAACAGTGGGGCGTTGCTAGAACATACTTATAATTATATTTCAAAGGGTCCAGTTGACGGCAGTGTATTAGAAGAAATTTATGAAGAGGTTAGCATGCTGGCTAAATAAAGAAAAATTATATCAAGAAAAAGCCAAAGAGATAAGAGCTTTGGCTTTTTTTGAAAAAGAGGTGAATGCATATGAGAAATAAAGCTATGATTATATGGATGCTTGCTTTGCTCGTTAGTGCAACGGCATGTTCAAAAACAGAGAATCAACAGGAAGATAAAAAAACCAGCAAACAAGTAGCAAATACAATTGATTTTGATTTGAAGATTTTCGATGATTTATCAATTGCAAAGAGAGAATTAAATGAGAAAGTAATAAATTATCTCGTAGAAAATCCTGTTATACGATTAGATTATTTTCCATTGGAAGGAAATGAAAAAATAGAAGTTAAAATAAATAAT
>NZ_JARGDP010000134.1 GCF_029210395.1 Petrocella sp. FN5
TTATTAACCTTAATTAACATTCTACTTTTGAATGATCTACCTTTTTACCTTATATATATAATACCATAATTAGACGTCTTTGAAAGTAAGATTTATTACGTAAAGAGTCAAACTTTCTACGAATCTATAGACCTGTTTGACTTTTTATCCACTATTGATAGCGGTTAATAAACCTCCGATCAATCCAATCTTTTAAATACCAGGGCCATTTGCCTGTGAATACCATTTTATTATAAGACAAAATGCCCCTACGGTTACCAAGGGTTACAATGGAAAGATATTTTTTTTGTGGTTTATATTTCTTTAATAGGTCACCGCGTGCTTTTCGTTTGATATTTTCCCATAAGATCGGAGCTTCTTTGATGGCATAAACGCCTATTTTACGTACATAATCGTACTCAGTAAAAGCTATACAATCTCCAGCACCAAAGATGTCTGGATAATCCTTGTTTTGCAAATATCCATTCACAAACATATAACCTCGCTCATCAACATCTAAGCCTGATTGCCTATACAGTGGGTGTGCAACAGATCCTGCCGCGACAATGAGAAAATCATAAGAAATACGCTTCTCGGACTTCAACAACAACTGTTTCTTTTCAATCTTATGCACGCGTTCATTTTGTAGCACTTGAATATTGGCTCCCATAAGCGCAATCTTCATTTTTAATTTCACTTTTTCTGGATAACCTTTTAAAATGCCATTTCCTGAGTCAATCATTAGAATTTGTATATTTTTATTCATTTGAAGTGCTAACTGATGTATCGCTAGTGCCATTTCAACGCCTGCTGCACCTGCCCCAATAAACACCACTTTAAACAATGATTGCTTCACTTCTTGAATTACTTTTTTTATTTGTACCAAATGATGTAACGGCTTTACTAAATGTGAAAATGCATTTGCACCAGGAATCTGTTTGCCTACTACATCTGACCCCGTATCAAGAGAAAGTATATCATATGTAAAAGTTACGCCATTCCTTGTCACAATTGTTTTATCCTTCGGTTGGATTAAAACCACCTCATCTTCTATATAGGTTACCCCGCTTTTTTCGCAAAGTTTCATTAGATCTACTGAAAAATCTTTCTCGCTGTAGAGCCCTTCCAAGTAGGATGATGCCATGCCTGAATAATATTGTTTCTTCCCTGCTGAAATAAGGAAGACTTGATGGTTTTTCAGCTGATCCGTCCTCATTTGTTTGATTAAATAAAGATGTGCATGACCACCTCCCACTAAAATTAAAGTTTTTACATACGTTTCATTCATAAAACCACCTTCTCACTTGTTTTTCTATAATCTTAGACGACCATATCAGACGTATTCTACTAAATCTATTTAGCTTATAACCAATTGCCAACTTAACATCTTAAAATACTGTACTTTATGCCACCCACTTTTAAAGATTCACGATCTACAACCTAATTTCTTATAATGAACTTTTTAATTTTCAAATAAATGACATAAACAATAACACCCATAAGTATTAACCAAAATACTTGCTTAGAATATTGGCTATATTCTATAATCTGATTACCCAGAAGTACATATGCAATCGTCCCTGGAATCATCCCAACCCCAGTGGCCACAATAAATTGCCATGCTTTTATCGTACTAAGTCCTGCTGCATAGCTTAGAAAATCAAAAGAAACAAAAGGAATTAGCCTCCCTATAAACACAACTTTCATGCCATGGTTCCGACTTATTTCGTTCACCTTTTTCATCAATCCTTTACTTTGCTCAAAGCGCTTCACAAAATCTTCCCCAAGCACACGCGCTAAATAAAATGTACCAGCAGCGCCTAGCATCGCACCAACCCAAGAAATCAATGTACCTCCAACAATACCAAAAACTATCCCATTTGCTCCCGTAATCAAGAAAGAAGGAATTGGAGCTATAAATGCCTGCAAAATCATAAGTAGCACGCTAATAATAGGTGCACCTAAGCCAAAACTTCGTATCAAAGCTACAACATCCTCTACAGAACCTTCCGACAACATTTTTGCAATATTTAGGAGTTCATTCATGTTCCAATAAGCTATAATTCCTACAGTAATAATAATCCCTATACCAATATATTTCTTGTATTTTCTAATCGCATCAAACATCGTTGGTCACCTCTTTTATTTCAACCGTTAGCGCACAAGTAAACATCTCACTTAAGTAGTTCCAGTATAGAAATAATATCAATGGGTTCCATTCTTTTTTTATAGTCTGCATCAATGAAGGCATAGCAGATTAAGCCTTGCTGATTAATAATAAAAGTGGCTGCAAATGGTAATTGCCAACTACCATCCCCGTTTAACGTTTCTAAGTCAAGGCCTAATGTTTTATAAGCCTTTTGTAAATATTCCGGTAACGCATAAACAATATTATATTTTTTTGATACCGTCAAACCCATATCACTTAATACCGGAAAAGACAATTGATGTTTTTCTATTATACTAAGGGAATCATCTGGTTTCTGAGGACTGATTGCAATCAATTTGGCTCCTAATGCTTCAATTTTCGTTAAAACATTCTGATACGCTTTTAATTGAAGATTACAGTACGGGCACCATGCGCCTCTGTAAAAAGTTAAGACTACTGGTCCTTCCTCTAATACTGATTGCAGTTCTACTTCATCCCCCAAATGGTTTTTAAGGGTAAAGTTCGGTGCCATGTGGCCCGCTTTAATACCCATTATTTTTACCGATTGATCAAGTTCTTTAATTGCTTTATCAAATATCGCCTGTATTTCTTCAGGAAGTCTTTTTTTTGAGGTTTTAATAAGTGCTTCAATCTGATTACCTAAGTTATATTCCATAGTTATATCCTTCTTTCTTACATATAGATTTGAATATGAGTTGTTTATGAGTAACCTAATAAACATATCTTAACCTATTGAATCTTTTAAATATGTAAGCAATCTAACAATCATCATAATATATTTGTGCTAT
>NZ_JARGDP010000135.1 GCF_029210395.1 Petrocella sp. FN5
TGTGGAAATCGGCGGCCGTTGTAACCAATCTGCATAAGGGTTTTCATACGACCTATTGATTATGGAAGCAAAAAAGTAGCAACCTCAAGATTTTCATCTTTGGTTACTACTTTGTCTACAGCCTGAGATTAACATATAAGTTAATCTTTTTGCTTGATATTATTTACTCTTTGGAAAAAAGTATGAGAATAGATAACCATACACAACCAATAGTACTATTTGTAACTTAGGGTCCATCACTATTAGATATATCGCTAATGATTTAATGCCTTTATATTGCGTAATTAGCCCAGAACTCATCAAGGCTTCTGGTAACCAGAAAAATAAAGAAATAGTTAAGAATAATGCTATAAGAATAAATCCCTTTATATTATTATTCGTGCACTCCTTTTGATCAGTAAAGATACTCAGAACAACCCCTGCAAAGAAGAAAAGAGCTAGTTCAATTATACTTCTATAATTTGAATACCGACTTCCAAAATAACTGACAAACCATAAAAACAAAACTATCTGCTTAGTAAATAAGTTCATATTCTATCCTCTTATTTTTTCTTTAATCGAATTTTATCTCAACAGGAGATAACAACCAAGGTGACCCATTTATACCTCTCTTAATCTCTCCATAAACATAACCTTTTGCATATGAACCAATCGGTTGTATAACAAAAGTATAGTAAGGATCGAGTTTGAATGAACGGAGAGAGCGGTAACTTAAAAGATTAACACTTGATGCGTAAAATAAGTCATTTAGGTTTCTGTTAAATGTTCCGACATAGTTAGTACAATGCATATCCGTATACTTCCTGCCGTGAGACTGAGCGCCAACTCTTAATGAGTATGGATAAATACTACTAGCTAAACTATCATATTTTGCCTTAACACCAGTAATTCTATAAGAAGTACCTTTATCAAGACCATCAGTAACCTCACACTGTATCCAAGACACATGCAATCTTATTTTTGCATTGTAGCCTGAATCCCACATTGCTATGGAATTACTATTCCCGTATCCACTTACATCAAAAAATTCATCAGTGAACTCGAGAGTTACAAGAGCATCTGAAACATACTCTGTTTCTTTTTTACCATTTTCGAATTCAACTTCTTTAACCTTTTGAGATAAACTTTTGTATTCTTTCACTCTAGTGGCATATTTATTAGCATCATCGTCAATTTTTATCTCAACAACGCTATCGATTTTAAATACATCCTTCGAATCTTTGTCAGATTTATTCATCATTTTTTCAAGATTTTCTTCATTTGTTACAACATCAAAAGTCTTGATTTTTTTAATATTGTTGTCGTTATTTGCGGAAACCGTCACACTTGATAAGACTAGCGAAAACACTAGCATAATAGTAAGTATTTTTTTCATTAAATTCCTCTCGCTTTCATCCATGTAACCCTTCATGGAAACCCTTAATTAATTAATATTTTGTTTTCTGTACAATAATATTAAAGTTACTTTGCATAGAATTCTACGCTTGTCATGACATTGCTATATTAACGTAAAATAGAAATGATATCAATAGCTCATTGTCACTATGTTAATAGGTTAATTAAACTACTTTATTAATGTTATACATTAAAGCTTTTACCGCCAGCTGTTAAATGCGCTTGATTTATAATCTTGATTATCAATATTGAGAACTTTAGGTAAAACAAAAATAAAAGTTGAATTTTAATGTCAAGCTCTTAACACTTCAGAGCTTGACATTACTAAATATTCTATGAAGAAGTTAAATAAAAATGAGATTTAAAAATAATGTTTTTGTTATTAGTACTTGCGTTGATATTTTCAATATTATGTCTTTTCTTATACAACAATAAGGGTGTTCGGGAAACATGAGCTATAAAAGAAGGTGCCTACTACGATACTGCATAGTAACTTTCAAGATAATTACTAAATACAAGCAATAATTCATGAGAACAACTAACCGATATAAGTTACCATGCTATTAGTGGTCAAAAAAGAACCATATTTGAGATGAATCTATAGCATTCAGACATTGAAACAATGGTAGTACCTTAGAATATAAAAATCTCTATTCATAAAACCGTAGTTACAATTATTGTTAACTACAAATCTTAATCAAAACAACACCTAGCCTTTCCGTCCCTAACCTCAAGTTTCGCCTTCTTCCCTGCCCCGCTCTTAAACGTAAAGCCATGAAGAAGCTTATTATGATTTGAACCAACATTATTCTGATTCGTAGATAGAGAAATAGAGAATTGTGAGAGTTCGTAAAGTCGTATACGGTAAATAGCGGGTACCGTGCCAATTCATAGCATCCATGAGATAATATTTGAAATATTATCTAGGAGGCTAAAGCTTATGGACAAAATCACTCATGAAATGCGTGTGGAACATTGGAAACCAATTATTAAAGCATGTAACAGTAGCGAACTTAGTAAAAAACAATGGTGTATTCAAAATGATGTACCTGAGAAAGCTTTTTACTACTGGCAAAGACGGATACGCCAAAAAGTATTGAAACCAACTTCTGAGTTGAACCTACCACAGACGACTACCAACTTTGTTCAGTTACAACCGGCACCGCTTATGAAACAACAACCGATATCTGAAAACAATGCAGCTGCAACAATCCATATCAATAATTGTGTGATTAAACTTTCTGAAACTGCATCAGAATCATTTATTAAACGACTTTTTGGAGCTTTAACATATGTTCAATGATGCAAAAGGATTTCATAAAATTTTTCTAGCAACTGGGAGAACTGATTTACGCCGTGGTATTGATGGCTTAGCTGCTATTGTTAAGTTTCAGTTTCAACTGGATCCCTTTCAGAAAAACATCCTTTTTCTTTTTTGTGGTAGAAGGACAGATCGTCTTAAGGGATTGCTTTGGGAAGGGGATGGATTTTTGCTT
>NZ_JARGDP010000136.1 GCF_029210395.1 Petrocella sp. FN5
ATGGAGAATATAATTGCTGTATTCGATAGAGCAACTAAGTACATTAGGAACTATTTTTAGATATTTCCATTGGAGATCTCTTTTCTCTTATTGAAAGCTTCGCTTATATAAAGGCACTTTATAATGAACATTATTTCGCATTATATATTGACTTTTATTAACTTTTGTGTTAATATTTAATATATAAAGGAGGGAATATTATGATAGCTGAAAGCTTTGAAAACATAGTAATACCTATTACTGATTTTAAAAAACATATTGGTAAATATCTAAAAGAACTCACAAACGCCAAAATACTTCTCAACCATAACAAACCTTCCGCTGTAATTGTACCTTACGAGCAATTTAAAGCTATGGAAAGTATTGTAGAAAAACAATTGGACTTAGAGTTGATTAAAGTAATGGAACAACGACTTAATGATCCAAATACTAAATATGTTGATAGTGATGAATTTTTTGAAAGTCTTGGTGTTTAAAGATGCAAGGTTATAAGATTATTTGGGCTGAAAGTGTTCAAAAGGATATCAAAAAATTAAAACTAACGAAAGTTCAAATATCTAATCTAAGAGACAAAGCAAACAAGATAGCACAAAATCCTTTGCCTAAAGCGAGAGGTGGTTATGGTGAGCCTTTAGCAAGAGAGCTTAAAGATTATCTAAAGTTTAGATTTGATGGTGATTATCGGGTAGGATACAAATTAAAAGAAGAAAATGGTGTTATGATCATTGTTATAGTTGGTTTGAGAAAAGATAGTAATATTTACAAAGAGTTAGAAAAAAGAATTAGCAACCACAGGGACGGTTCTTCCGGCTCAATGGCGTAACAAAAGTTAATACAGTATAACAGAGACCCGTTAGTCATGAATTTGGCTAGCGGGTCTTTTTGCTTTGAAAGTGATATTTCGCGCATAAATGCTTGGGTAGGGTTGAGATGGAATGTTCTAATAGAGTATGTTATAATTATGCTGAAGGAAGAATATTACTATGATATTTTGAAAGAGGTGACAATATGCCAACGATAAGTATGTTTTATGGCATAATAATTAGAATGTTTTGTGCTCCAGAAGAACATAATCCTCCCCATTTTCATGCTTACTACGCAGAATATAAAGCAATTATTGATATAAAAACCTGTGAATTAAAAGAAGGATATTTACCCCAAAAGCAGCATAAACTTGTTTTAGCATGGGCAGAACTTCATCAAGAAGAGTTGATGGCAAACTGGGAAATAGCTATGAATAGCGAACTTCCTTTTAAGATTGATCCATTAAAATAGGAGGTGTAATTATGTATCTTGCTGTTACCAATGTTAAGCCTTTAAGCGATTATCAGTTACTTATAACTTTTGATAATAGTGAAAAAAGATTATTTGATATGAAACCTTACTTAGATAAAGGTATTTATAGAGAGCTGAAAGATGAAAGTAAATTCAAATCGGTTAGGGTTTCTTTTGATAGTATTGAATGGTGTAATGAAGCAGATATTGATCCGGAATTCTTGTATGAGAAAAGCTCTGAATATGTATTTGAAAAGGCTGAGTGAAACCAGAGCAACCAGAGGGACAGTTCTTGCGGTTTGATGGCGTAAAAAAATAATACAGTATGATAGAGTCCTGTTAGTCATTTTGAGGCCTTAACCTATTGTAACTATTCCTGTTGAATAATACATAATATGCTTAAGTATTGCATATAGCAATACAAAGTGATATGATATAAATACCAATAGGAGGCGATATGTATGGCTAAAACTACAAGTATTTTTGCTCGTGTTGAGCCGGAAATAAAAGAACAAGCAGAAATGGTGTTAAATAAACTGGGCATACCAATGTCAAATGCGGTTAATATTTTTTTGAGGCAGGTTATTTTACAAAATGGACTACCTTTTGATGTTAAAGTTACAAAGAATAGACCTCTTGAGTATGGAGATTTAAAAATGGAAGAGTTTGACACTGAAATAGAAAAAGGGTTTAATGACTTAAGGGCAGGCAGGGTTGTATCTGCAGATAAGGTAGCTGAGCGAATCACTAAGGAATATGGGCATGAGTTATAAGATTGTTTATACCGAAGAATCAGAGAAGGACCTTGTAAATGTCTACAGTTATATTGCAATGGATTTATTAGTGCCAGAAACTGCGAAAAATCAAATCAATAGAATCATGAAAGCAATTAAGGATTTAGATGCATTGCTTTTTCGACATAAACTATACCAAAACAAACCATGGCATAGTAAAGGATTGAGAGTTCTTCCGGTTGATAACTATCTTGTGTTTTATACAGTCATTAAAGAAAAAAATACGGTGGCAATAATAAGAATAATGTATGTTGGTCGAAATATAGATTTGCAATTATCAAACACACAAAAAATGGATTAAACACTATACTGCTAATGTTCGGGTTATACTTGTTAATCCCTATAGCACTATATTACAGAGACAGTTCTTGCGGTTTGGTGGCGTAACAAAAGTAAATACAGTATAATAGAAATCTGTTAGTCACTAATTGATAGCGGATTCTTTTTATAGGCATTGAACTTTGACAGATTCGAGGTAGTATGATAATATAAATATGTAATACATTGTAGCACACATTGTGCGAAGGAGGCATGAAAATGAGTACAATTTCAATAAGAC
>NZ_JARGDP010000137.1 GCF_029210395.1 Petrocella sp. FN5
CAACCAGAGGGACGAACAACCAGAGGGACAGTTCTTGTGGTTCGTTCTAAGAAAACCACAGGGACGGTTCTTCCGGCTCAGTGGGGTAACAAAAGTTAACACAGTATAATAGAGACCCGTTAGTCATGAATTTGGCTAGCGGGTCTTTTTTGCCTTTAAAGAGCTGTTTTGTGCATAGTTGCTAAAAATGTGTGATATGCAACAAGGGCTAAGAATTTACTCTAAATTTCGTTGTAAAAAACTGGTATTTAACATTGATTAAACCCTATTCAGTAGGGTATAATTACTTATGGGTATATAATATGACAAGAGAGTTTATAAGAACGAATGAGTTTGAAAAGTGTTGTAAATCATTAGGTTTATCTGAAGATAACATCAGAGAACTAGAAAGTTTTCTTTGTCTTTATCCTGAAGCATGAGACCTGATTCAAGGAATAGGTGGGCTGAGAAAACTAAGATGGTGATTACCGGATACTGGAAAAAGTGGCGGGATAAGAGTCGTCTATGTTGACTTTGCATTTTATGAGAAAATATACTTTATATCAGCCTACTCAAAATCTGAAAAAGTCAATTTATCAAAAGAAGCGTGTAACCAAATTAAAAAATATATTAAGTTACTTAATGATGAAATAAGAAAGAAGTGATTGGATGGATGTAGCAAAAAGTATTTTTCAAGGATTAGCAGAATCTATAGAATATGAAAAAGGGGATAAAACTAAAGGTAATCGTCATGTAGTTGAGATTGCCGATTTACCCCATTTTCATGGAGGACAGATCAAAGAAATCAGAACAAAGAAGAAGTTAAGTCAAGCGGCTTTTGCCAGAGCATTAGGTGTAGCAGCAAAAACAGTTGAAGCATGGGAAGCTGATAAAAACATTCCTTCTGGACCAGTTCAACGAATATTAAGTATGATCAATCAAGATCAAGAGATACTTGAGAAAAGTAAAATATTAATGGTGAAGTAAAACCAAACAACTAGAGAACAACCAGAGGAACAACCAGAGGGACGGTTCTTCCGGCTCAGTGGGGTAACAAAAGTTAATACAGTATAATAGAGACCCATTAGTCATGAATTTGGCTAGCGGGTCTTTTTCGCTTTTAAAGCGATATTTCGTGCATAGTTAACTCGAGAACTTTTTACTTCTTGTATTCTATCACTACCAGTGATAGAATGGTGTTAGTAGTGATAGAAACTGATATAAAGGGTGATATTATGAGAATGAACGAAAGTGAAACCATTGAACTGAAGGAAATCTACACACCTGATTTGAAAAAGGAAGTAGTGGCATTTGCAAATACCAACGGTGGCACTATATATATTGGGGTACAGGATGATGGAGAAATAAAGGGACTAGATAATGCAGATTTTATAATGCAGCAAATTTCTAATGCTTTAAGAGATAGCATTCGACCGGATGTTTCTATATTTACAAATGTTGAACTGGTCCAAAAAGAAAATAAGAACATCCTTAAGCTAACAGTTCATCAAGGTACTAAAAAACCTTATTATCTGTCTGACAAAGGACTAAAACCATCGGGAGTCTATGTTAGAAGTGGAACCACTTCTGCACCTGCATCTGAAGACGCAATTCGTATGATGATTAAAATGACGGATGGGGATTCATTTGAAAACAATCGATCCCTCATTCAAGAATTATCATTTATGAGTTTAAATAAAGAAATGGCGTCAAGGCAATTAGAGATTTCTCAGGTTCAGATGAAGAACTTAGGGATTCTCTCTCAAGATGATATCTATACAAATTTGGGACTACTGATTTCAGATCAGTGTAAGCATTCTATTAAATTTGCTGTTTTTCAGGACACTGATAAATTGGTATTCAAAGACCGAAAGGAACTCACAGGCTCTTTGCTTGAGCAGCTTTCAGATGCATTTAAAACCATAGGTTTTTATAACAGAACAAAGGCTACATTTCATGACTTACTACGTGAAGATGAAAGAGATTATCCAGAAGATGCTGTTCGTGAGGCACTACTTAATGCAATTGTTCACAGAGAGTATGCGTATAGTGGAAGTACAATTATAAACCTTTACTCAGATCGCTTAGAGATCATATCACTTGGTGGATTGGTTTCAGGGATTTCTATGGATGCTGTAATGCTAGGTGCATCACAAACGAGAAATGAAAATCTTGCAAATTTGTTTTATAGAATGAAACTCATAGAAGCTTATGGTACAGGTATTAGCAAAATAATCAGTTGTTATAAAGGGTTACCCGTTCAGCCTAAGTTTGAAAATGTAGAAGGGGCATTTCGGGTTATTCTACCTAATACACATGCAGAAACAATAAGCGTAAAAGAAGAAAAGTATTTACCAATACTCCAATTATTCGAAAAACAAAAGGAAATCACTCGTAGTGATGTCGAAGAAGCTCTTGGAGTTGGAACGACCTATGCTATTAACATGCTGAAAGAGATGCTTTCTAAAGACCTAATTAAAAAAGTGGGTAGCGGAAGACTAACACGGTATAGATTATGAGCAACCAGAGGGAAAAACCAAAAAACCAAAAAAACCAAG
>NZ_JARGDP010000138.1 GCF_029210395.1 Petrocella sp. FN5
GTCTCTAGGTCTTTTAAGGTCTTGATCTTGTGGTAGCCTCTGATGTCAAAGTTCACGACGATATAGCCCTTTGTGATGAAGGGGGCTTCCCCTATTTTTAGACGGGCATAGCTTGACAGGTTTAGTCCTTTTGGTAGGACCACGGTTTGGTTTGGTAGATAGAATTCACCATACCATTTCTGTCTTGCCCCTAGAATAAGGGTAGGGGGCAGTTCTTTTGGACGCTGACGACTGGTTCCGATGTAGAGCTTTTGTGCTTCTGTTAGCAGCAGCTTGTCTTTATAGGCCAGGTCTTTTTCATAATGACCAGTGAAGATGCTTAGATAGTCGGCTTCTGTAAGACCGTTGTTTCTTTTCTGAGCACTTAGGACTTGGACCGTGTTTTGTATGGCTTCTTTTGGTATCTTTCTTACGGGGTCGTTTAGGACCATGGTATTTTTCATGGTGTCTTTGTCACTGCCTAGCTTTATGAAGCCTTGGTTGCTTTCATAGTAAAGATCGACCGCTTGTCTTGTGCCCATCTCATCGATGTGGTAATAGCTTGGGGTGATGAGGAGGATGTCATCACTGCCGGTCATGTCACCATTGGTTTCTACTGTAAAGCGGATTTTGTAGCCCAGTTTTACAGCTTGGTCCGCCATACCTTGTTGGTTGTTTTTACCCGCCATGACCGGTAGGTTGGCCCCATTAAAGCTGCTGCCTGCCTGTTTGAAGTGGTCTTGCCATGCGGGGTCGGTGATGCCTGTGATGGTGAAGTTCGTGATGGTTGAGGAGAGCTCTACAGGTATTTCTGCTACGGCTTTATAAGCGTCTATGTCCTTGTTATAAGCGAAGTTATGAGGGGCTAAGAGGCTGGTCAGGTTGATGGGCAAGGTTCTAAACTGAACTTGGCCTGTGGTGGTTTCTCGGTTATGACTGGGTAGATAGTAGGTGGCTTCTCTACTTACGCCACTCCCCATTTTTATGTCATGCCATTTACCGGCCGGTATGAAGCTACCGGTGTCATCTATACCGGTGTAGACATCAAAACTAAACCGGACTTGTTTGTTTGCGATGGTCTTTTCATAGCTCCTGTTCCCATAACCGGGGATGCTTAGGTGGTCACCTGTACTTGGGTAGCTTAAGGTGAAGGCTTCCCCTAGTATGAGCTGGGTTTTGTCCCGCTGGGGTCTTAGGGTCATTACGTCTTTAAGACGGGTGGTGATGCTTGGGTAACAGACCACCGGGGTATGTACGGTGACCGGATTTCCGGCGATATGGGTGGTATGACTCTGTGGCTTTGTGCTGTTTATATTGTAGCTTTTTTGATAGACCAGTTCTGCTCTTGTCGGCTGGTCTTTTTTGTTGGCTAAAGTATTTAGAATAATCTGACCTGTGGCGTACAGGGTTTCCGGTTTGGTTTTTGGGGCCGGTGGTAAGGGGGCCGGCAGGGTGATGGTTTTTTCATTTATGGTGATTTGTCCGTCTTTTGTTACATAGTGGTCAATCATGGATTGGGCTTTGCTGGTGAAGTTATAGCCTTTTGATACTTTTCCTACGGAAGCACTTCTATTGGTAGGGTGTTTTAGGATGATTCCGGGACTGTGGCTGGTGGTGACTTGATAATTTTGGGGGCTTAAGGTGATGCGTCCGTCTTTTAGTGCGTAGTTATAGATGTGAGCATGGTCAATGGTATAGAGGTAATAGCTGTCTATGTCTTGGTAACTGTAGCTTCTGTTTACGTTGATGCTTCTTGAAAAGGCGGTCTCTGTTCCGTCTTCTTCTTCATAGCTGCCGCTGATGGTGGCGACGAAGGTGTTGGTCCCTTCTACTAACTTTGGGGTGTAACCGGCTAGGTAACTGTCCCCTCTTAGCTGGGCGTATAAGGCTTCTCCGGTTGGGATGCCTTGTGTGACATCATAGATCTCCTGTCCTCTTCCTACAGAGCCGATGACTAGGTCACCTGTGCCCGGTAAGACGGTCATGTCCTCTGTTGGAATCAGACCAACTTCCATACCTTCTACCACCGGTGTAATATGATGGTCTACCCTTCGGGTCTTAGGGTTGCCCACAACCTTGACTTCTAGGGTGATGGTGGTGGTCTCTTCTATCTGAAGTTCTAGACCCGCTTCTTTGATGCTTATATGATTGTAAGGGGTGGTGTCTTCGTGGTATAGGTTACCGTTTACCAACCATTTTATAGATTCGGTCACTTCTTCTTTGCCGATATCGGTGGTGTTAATAAGGGTAATGGGTATTGGGATGACTTCTGCTAGTACCACCTCATCGGTATGGTCTATGCCTTCATAGAGGATCTTAAAGTCAGGGACAAAGTGGTACAAGGGATTTAAGGTGATGCTGGTGTACCAATCTCCATTACTGTGCCACAGGCGGACAACCCCTCTTGAGACTTTGGTGGGCGGTATGATGATGCCGGCACGGCTAAGCCAGACATCGGTGCCTTCTGCTTTTGCCATATCCACGTCAAAGAGGGGTCCGTATTTGACCTTGAGGGCTGATATGATTTGATTGGCCAGTTCGTCTCGGTC